>JASHUI010000478.1:0-2548 GCA_030040095.1 Streptosporangiaceae bacterium
GGGTCGCCGTCGGCCGCGGCCAGCAGCTCGGCGCGGACCTCGCCCGGCTCCGGCGGGCGCAGCGCGTCCGTTCCGCTCAGCACTCGCCAGTCCGCCGGGTGGCGGGCGAGATGACTGCCCAGGGCGGCGCTGACCCCGAGCACGGCGATCAGCCTGGCCCGCACTCCCTGGTCCGCGCGCAGGGCCGCCCACAACCCTGGATCGCGCGGCATCCGGGCCAGGCTGCCCAGGGCCAGGTCCGGGTCGGCCGCGGCCGCCAGAGCCTCGAGGATCTCGGCGTCGGAGGCGTCCGCGGTCGCGTCGAGCCCCAGTTCCTCGGTCAGCAGGCGCTGCGCGCGAGCGGTGTCGGCGAATCCCATGGCGGCCAGCTGGCCGGCCAGGGTTGTCCCGCGCAACATGCTCACGTCGTTAGTCTCCCCGGCCTGGCCGGGTCAGTCGCCCGGCGGGCCCGCGTCGACCAGCGCCTCGACCTCCCCGACCACCGCGTCGGCGCACAGCCTTTCCATCCACCATGTGGCCCCGGCGCTGGCCCACTCCCGGGGCGGGCGCTCGCCGGGCGAGACCACGATGTCCTTGTCCGGCCCGACCACGTTCCTGATCTCCCTGACCGCCTCGGGTCCGGGCAGGCGCTCCGGGACAACGCCCTGCCAGCGTGCCACCCGCCGCAGCGGCCGCCGGTGCGGCCAGACCGCCGCCACCCAGACCGGCAGCGGGTTCTGCACCGGCACCGGCTGGAAGGCGACCCCGTCCACCCGGTAGTGCTCGCCCTGGTGGTGCACGGCCGCGCCGGTCCAGAGGTCGGCGATCAGGTCCAGCCCTTCGTCCAGCATGGCCGCCCGCCGGACCGGGTCGGTCTCCTCGCCGAAGCCGCGGAACTCCTCGGTGCGCTCGGTCCCGATGCCGACTCCCAGCACGGCCCGGCCCCCGCTCAGCCGGTCGAGCGTGGCCGCCTGCCGGGCCACGTTCCAGGGCCGCCTGCGCGGCAAAGGGGTGACGACGGTGCCAAGGCGGATCCGGCGCGTCGCCAGGGCCGCGGCGGCCAGGGCCATCCACGGGTCGACGACGGGCTCGTTGCCGGCCATGTGGACCACGTGATCCCAGAGGAACCACCCGTCCCAGCCGGCCGCCTCCGCCCGGCCCGCCAGGTCGGCGACCAGCGAGGCGTCGGCAAATACCCCGAAATTGGGTGCCCACAACGCGAAGCGCACGGCAGCCAGGCCTCCCGCGTGAGTTCTCCGAGGTCGGGTGACCAATCCTGTCACGCCGGCCCACCTGGGCGCCGGTTATCCTCGACCACGTGAACCAAGACATCCGCGACGCCGGAAGCGCGTTGATCGAGAGCGTGACAAAGGCGTGGGATCGCGTGATCCAGCAGATCGACGAGATCCTCGGCTGGACCCCCGTGCCGGGATCCGTGTCCGGCCTGCGAAGGCCGTCGGCCATGGCCGACGGCGACCTCCGCACGGCCCTGCGCGCCGTCGCGTCCAAGCTGATCGCCGACATCGATCCGGCCCGCCAGGCGAGCCTCCCGGCACAGGACGATCCTCGTTGGCGGTTCAATCTTCCCGCGACCGAGCGCCCGCACCTCCAGCACATGTTTGTCGAGGCCTCCGGCGCGTTCGGCCTCGCGATCGCCGGGCTCGACCACCACGCGTCAGCGGCCGACCTGGCCGTGGTCGGGCGCCTGGCCGAGATCCTGGCCCTGGCGCGGTGGTTGACGGAGCCGTCCGGCGCCGGGCAACGCCGGGAGCGCGGGTACGCCCTGACCGCGCAGGCGATCGCCGACCTGCGCCGGGCGGGCGAGCGGGCCGAAGACGGGGGCGGTGACGACCAGACCGGCCTGGCCGGGGAAATCGCCGACCGGGCCGCCACCATGGAGGCCAGGCTCGCCGAGCTCAGACAGGAGGACCGGCTCGACGAGGTGCGGGTTCCGAAACGTCGCAAGCTGGTGCAGACCTACCTGCCGGGCAACGACGTCGAGCTTTTCGCGCTGATGTCCGCCACCGGCCCGCGCCCGGCGCCGGCGCCGGCCGCGCTCTACTACCGCGAACCTGGCACGGGCGACGCGCTCTACAGCTTCGAGCGGCTGCACATCGTCCGCGCCTACTGGCTGGCCCGGGCGACCGCGCTCTACGCGGGCGTCTGCGCCGCCGCCGGGCCCGGGCTCGGGCGCGGCGACTGGAAGGAGCACATCGCGCTGGCCGAGGCCGACCTGCGCCCGCTCGCCGCGGAGACGGGCCGGCGTTACCAGCAGCGGCTGTCGCGCGGGCTGCACCCCGGGCTGTAGCGCAACCGCCACGGCCGGTCAGAGCACGGGCAGGTAGCGGGCCAGCTCGAACTCGGTGACCTGGCGGCTGTACTCCGCCCACTCGGCGCGCTTGTTCCGCAGGAAGAAGTCGAAGACGTGCTCGCCGAGCGTCTCGGCGACCAGTTCGCTGCCCCGCATCACGTCGCATGCGTCGGACAGGCTGTGCGGCAGCGGCGCGATGCCGAGCGCACGCCGCTCGGCCGAGGTGAGCGCCCACACGTCGTCCTCGGCGCCCGGCGG
>JASHUI010000057.1:0-6468 GCA_030040095.1 Streptosporangiaceae bacterium
GAGAGCGAGCAACTAGCGCGCAAAACCGGGGACCGTTAAGCCTCGACGAGCGCGTCGGTCAGCGGGCCGACCGCCGCCAGCTTCTCGGCCAGCCCGGCCCCGAGGTGATGCCGGGCGGCCAGCGCCGCCGGAGCGTAGTAGGAAACCCTCGTCCGCCCGTCATCCCCGGCCCATATCAGGACCTTGAGCGGGAGGTCGAGCGCGGCCAGCGGGCTGGCCTCCATGACCGGGGTGCCTGCGGCCGGACTGCCGAAGATGACCAGCGTTGTCTCCCGCAGCTCGAGCCCTGCCGTCTGGGCTTCGGCGGCCTGATCGATCACGGCGAAGAGCTTCAGTCCCTGCTTGGCGGCGATCAGGTCGGTCATACGCCCGACGGTATCGGTCACCGACCGTTTGCTGATCTTGGTTATGACATCGGGCTCGGTCGGCGTAGTGCTCTCGGTCATCGCGCCTTTCCTCCGGTCGGCATGAGCCTACGGCCGGTTGTACCCCGAGCCGCTCTGACCCCATGCCACCGGGCCTGCCGCGGCGCCGGCGGCGGGTCGGTCGGATGCTCGTGCGTGTTACGCGTAACATGGGGCAATGGCTGAGACCCGGGACTGTGAGCAGTGCGGCGCCGCCTTCAGCCCGCGCCGCGAGCACGCGCGGTTCTGCTCGGCTCGCTGCCGGGTGGCATGGAACCGCGATCATACCGGCGATCGCGCGTCCGAGGAGAGCGCGCTCGACTGGTCCATGACCGCGATGCGGGAGGCGACCGGGCGGCTGCTGCGGGCCGCGCCGCGCGACCGGGCGCGCCCGTTCGCCGTGATCAGCGAGGCCGTGTGGTGGGTCACGATCGTCGACGCCACGCTGGTGCGCTACCACCCGGACACCTACGACATCGTCCTGGCCAGTCAGCCCGGCAAGGAGCGGCGGCTGATCGAGGACACGCTGGGCGGGCTGCGCTTCGTGCGGAACCGGATGGGCCAGTACCTCGATCCCGTCGACTTCATCCAGCCCGAGGACGGCGGTTCCGGACCGGGTGAAGCCCAGCTCACCGCGTGGACCTGGAAGTCCGTGCCGCGCCCCGCGCTCGAGTCGCTCTCGGCGCGCGGGCAGGAGTGGGAGATGACGCGGTACCGGGCGTACCAGGCGCAACTGGCCGGCCACCCCGTCGGGGAGACCTTCGGGCGGGCGCTGAATTTCCTGAAGCTCGCCGCCGAGCAGGTCAGCCCGGCGGGCGCGCGCGAGGCCGACGGCGCCACCGTCCTCTGATCTCGCCCAGCGGACATGCCCGGGGGTGCGGGCACGGAGACCCGCGACACCGCCGGGTTCACCCCGGCGGGGTGGTGCGCGCGGCACCGGGCCCGGGCAGGGTGAGCGGCGCAAGGCCCGCGATGCCGCTCGCCGGTGCGGCGCGACCGGCACGGGATGACGCGGGAGGCGGCAATGGGCGATTCCCTCGATCTGATCATGGCGGTCTACCCCTCCGCCCGGCCGGCCGCGCGTGATTTCGAGGCGCTGGCCGGGCTGGTCAAGGGCAAGGCCGTCCGGGCCGAGGGCGTGATCCTGGCCGAGCGTGACGCCGGCGGGCGGGTGAAGCTGTCGCGGGCCGGCGATCGCCTTGGCCGCAAGGGCGCCGGGTGGGGCGTTGGCGCCGGCCTGCTGGTCGGCCTGTTCTCGCCGCCGCTGCTGGCCTCGGCCGTGGCGGGCGGGGCGGTCGGCGGGCTGATCGGCAAGCTCGCCGAGCGCCGGGAGAACGCCGGGCTGGAGCGAGGCCTGGGGGACAGGCTGCGCCCCGGTACGGCGGTGATCGTCGCGGTGATCGATCCCGGGGACCGGCTGGCGGCCGAGCGGGCGCTGGGCGGGTCGCCGGCCAAGTCGGTCGTGCCGGTGGGCAAGAAGGGGATGCGGGGGATCAGGGACGCGCTGGCCGATGCGGCCGGCAAGTTCGCGCCGGACCGGGCCAGGCTGCCGATCCCGGATCGCGATTTCGGCGGCACGATGAGACGCACCGTGGGTGATTCCGTGCCGGACTGGACGTTCCTTCCCGCTCCGAAGGCGCCGCAGGGCGCGCCGAACGTGCTGGTCGTGCTGATCGACGATGCCGGGTTCGGGAACCCGGAGACGTTCGGCGGGCCGATCTCCACTCCGAACCTGACCCGGGTGCAGCAGACGGGCCTGACCTACAACCGGTTCCACGTGACCGCGGTGTGCTCGCCGACCCGCGCGGCGCTGCTGACCGGCCGCAACCAGCACCGGGTCGGCTTCGGCTCCATCGCCGAGTACCCGGGTCCCTACCCCGGCTACTCGGCGGTGCGTCCGAGGAGCTGCACGGCCCTGCCCCGGATCCTGAAAGAGAACGGCTATGTCACCGGAGGGTTCGGAAAGTGGCACCTCACCCCCGACAACGTCCAGGGCGCGGCCGGGCCGTTCGACCACTGGCCGCAGTCGTGGGGGTTCGACCACTGGTGGGGGTTTCTTTCCGGGGCGGCCGGCCAGTACGACCCGATCATCACCATGGACAACTCGACCCTCGGCGTGCAGCAGGGCAGGGACGGCAGGGAGTACTACTTCCCGGACGATCTGACCGACCAGGCGGTCCGGTGGCTGCACGCGATCCGGGCCCAGGATCCGGCCAAGCCGTGGTTCCTGTACTACGCCACCGGCTGCAGCCATGCTCCGCATCAGGTCGCGAGGGAGTGGGCGGACAAGTACCAGGGCCGGTTCGACCAGGGCTGGGACAAGCTGCGCGAGGAGACACTCGAGCGGCAGATCAAGCTCGGGGTCGTTCCCGAGGGCACCGGGCTGACCGAGCGGCCGGAGCTGTTCCCGGCCTGGGACTCGCTGTCGGACGCCGAGAAGAAGCTGTACACCCGGCAAATGGAGGTGTATGCCGGCTATTCGGAGAACGCGGACTGGAACGTCGGTCGGCTGCTGGACGCGGTCGAGGAGCTCGGCGACCTGGACAACACCCTGATCTTTTACATCTGGGGCGACAACGGTGCCAGCCTGGAGGGCACGATCACGGGCTCGTTCAACGAGATGACGTTCCTCAACGGCCTCGTGCTCCGGCCCGAGCAGCAGCTCGAGCTGATCGACAAGTACGGCGGGATCGAGGCGCTGGGCGACCGCCACACCGAGCCGCACTACGCCGCGGCCTGGGCCCATGCCGGCAACACCCCGTTCCAGTGGGGCAAGCAGGTTGCCAGCCACCTCGGCGGGACCCGCAACCCCATGGTGGTCGCCTGGCCGGAGCGGATCAGGGCCAGAGGCGAGACCCGCGGCCAGTTCACGCACTGCATCGACATCGCGCCAACGATCCTGGAGGCCGCCGGGCTGCCGGAGCCGGACCTGGTGGACGGGATCGGGCAGGAGGAGATGGACGGCACCAGCTTCGGCTACACCTTCGCCGACGCCGGAGCCGGCGAGCGGCACCTGACGCAGTATTTCGAGGAATTCGGCAGCCGGGCCATGTACCGCGACGGGTGGTGGGCCTGCGCCAGGCTGGACAAGGCGCCTTGGGACTTCTCGCCCGCCACGCTCGAGAGGTTCGCTCCCGACACCTACGACCCGGACCAGGACCGATGGGAGCTGTATTACCTGCCCGACGACTTCTCCCAGGCCCGCGACCTGGCCGCCACGCACCCGGACAAGCTCAGGGAACTGCGGGAACTGTGGTGGAAGGAGGCCGAGCGCAACCGGGTTCTCCCGCTGCTCGGAGGAATGGCCGTCATGATGGGGATCTTGCCGCCCATGCCCGCCCAGACCAGGTTCGAGTTCCGGGGCGACGTGCAGAACGTCCAGCGCGGAATGATCCCCCGCGTCTACGGCCGGTCCTACGTCATCGAGGCCAGCCTGCACGTGCCCGACCAGGGCGCCGAGGGCGTCATCGTCGCCAACGCCGACTTCGTCGGGGGATTCGGGCTGTGGGTCGATGAGCGGGGGAAGCTGAACCACAGCTACTCCTTCCTCGGCGTCGAGAGCTATCGGCAGACCTCGACCGAGGCGATCCCGTCAGGGGACGTCACGGTGCGCATGGTCTTCGACGCCGACCAGCACCGGCCCGGCAGCGGCGGCGACGTCACGTTGTGGGCCGACGGCAGGCGGATCGGCCAGGGCCGGATCGACCGCACCGTGCCGATCGCGTTCTCCAGCTACGCGGGGATGGACATCGGCCGCGACAACGGCCTCGTGGTCGACCTCGCCTACGAGGACAAGGCGCCGTACGCGTTCACCGGAACGGTCAAGAAGGTCGTCTTCGACCTGAAGCCGGTCAGCCAGCAGGAGGCGCGGGCCCTGCATGAGCACGCCCGATCGCACGCCGTGGGCCAGGGGGCCTCCGGATGAGGGGCCGGGCGCGCCCCGGCTGAGCTCATGGAGCGGTATGCGGCCGAGGACTCCGGGCGCGGCCCGCTGCCCGGCCCTCCCGGAGGCGTTCGACGGCGAGCTCACAGACCGCCCAGTCCTGTGCCGCGACGCCCACCGACTTGAAGACCGTCACCCGGCCGCGGACCTCGTCGTCCGCCGGCGCCCCGGACAGCAGCCGCCCGATCTCCACCAGGTCCTCCTGCCGCAGGCTGCCGTCTTCCAGCGCGGCCACGACGTCGCCGGCCTCGGCGAGTGCGGCGTCGAGCTGATCGATGACGACGAGCCCGGCCTGGCCCAGGAGCCCAGAAGGTACCTCGCGCATGTCCAGCCGGTAGGCGCCTATCGCGTTGATATGAACCTGACTCTTGACGTCAGCCGGCCCGAACAGCGGGATGGCAGACCTGGTGGCGGTGCAGATCACGTCCGCGCCGTCGACCGCCTGCCGCGGGCCGGCCGCCTGGGTGAAGCGCACCTCCGGATGGCTGGCCCGCAGCCGCTCGCACAGCTCGTGGCTGCGCTGAGCGCGCCTGCTGTACACCCGGACCTCGCGTATCGGGCGCACCGCGCACACGCCGGCCACCTGGTCGGGAGCCTGGTCGCCCGCGCCGAGCATGGCCAGCACGCGGCTGTCGGGGTGGGCGAGGAGGTCGGTGGCCAGGCCGCTGGCGGCCCCGGTGCGCAGCGCGGTCAGGGCGGCCGCGTCCACCTGCGCGCACACCCGGCCGGTCGGCCCGTCGATCCACAGCACCGTGCCTTCGATGCTGGGCAGGCCCTGGGCCCAGCCGTCCTCGTTGAGGCTGATGACCTTGACCAGGGCGCTGCCCGACACATGCTCGGCCGGCATGACCAGGACCCGGTGCCGGGACAGCGAGGACCGCAGCGGCACGGTGACCTCGCCCGCGTGGGCCGCGATGAAGGCACGGCGGCTGGCCTGGATCGCGTCCGGCATCGGGACGAGGCGCCGCAGCAGGTCCGCGCCGATGGCCACCGGCGCCTGGCCCTCGTCCGGCTCGCGACCGGCGTTCGCGTCGGGGTGATCCTGGCGGTGCACAGCCCGGATCGTAGCGTGGTGACCGTGAGCGAGGTGGCGGCCGGCGCGATCGAGGAGCTGGCGCGGGATCGTCTCGGCTTCGGGCAGCTTCGTCCCGGCCAGCTGCGCGCGGTCCAGGCGCTGGCCGCCGGCCGCGACGCCCTGGCCGTGCTGCCGACCGGCGGCGGGAAGTCGGCGATCTACGAGCTGGCCGGGCTGCTGCGCGACGGGCCGGTGGTCGTGGTGTCGCCGCTGATCGCGCTGCAGGATGATCAGCTGGCCCACCTGCGGGCGGCCGGGCTGTCGGCCATCGTCCTGAACTCGCAGCAGTCGGCCGGCGCCCGCGCGGCGGCGCTGCTCGCCTCCTGCGATTCCGGCACGTTCGTCTTCCTCTCGCCGGAGCAGCTGGCCATCGAGGAGACCAGGGAAACGCTGCGGCGGGCGCGGCCGGGCCTGTTCGCGGTCGACGAGGCGCACCTGATCAGCCAGTGGGGCCACGACTTCCGCCCCGATTACATGATGCTCGGGGCGCAGGCCGGGGCGGTCGGCGCGCCGGTCCGCCTGGCCCTGACCGCGACCGCGGCGCCGCCGGTGCGGCAGGAGATCATCCGGCGGCTCGGCCTGCGCGATCCCGCGGTGGTCATGGGCGACTTCGACCGGCCGCTGATCCGTCTGTCGGCCCGCCATGCCCGCACGCTCGATGACAAGCAGGGCGAACTGGTCCGCGCGGCGCGCGAGCTGGGCGGCGCGGGGATCGTCTACGCGGCGACGCATGCCAGCGCGCAGACGGCGCGGGACGCACTGCGGTCGGCGGGCGAGCAGGTGACGCTCTATCACGCGGGCCTGAGCGGGCGCGAGCGGCACGACGCGATGACCGCGTTCCTGGACGGGACCACCCGCGTCATCGCGGCCACGGTCGCGTTCGGCATGGGAATCGACAAGCCTGACGTCCGCTGGGTGCTGCACTTCGACCCGCCGCCCTCGCTGGACTCGTACTACCAGGAGATCGGGCGGGCCGGCCGCGACGGCAGGCCATCGCAGGCCCGGCTGCTGTACCGCTACGAGGACTTCGACCGGGCGCGTCATTT
>JASHUI010000479.1:0-15478 GCA_030040095.1 Streptosporangiaceae bacterium
GCCACCCGGTCCGCGGGGGCGCCTGCCTCGGCCAGCGCGCGCCCGGCGTCGCGATGCCAGGCGGCGCGCACCGGCACCGGTATCTCCTCGTACAGTGCCGCCCGGATCAGCGGATGCCGGAACCTGAGCCCGCTGCCCGACTCGGCCAGCACGCCCGCCGCCCCGGCCTCGTCCACGGCCGGAATCAGGCCCGCCACGCCGCGCCCGAGGACGATGGCCAGGTCCCGGACCGCGAAGTCGACGCCCAGCAGGGCGGCCGCGCGCAACACCTCGCGCACCGGCCAGGGCACGAAGCCCAGCCGGTCGGCGATCGCCGCCGCCAGGGAACTCGGCGCGGAGCCGTTGGCCAGCTCGGCGGCCCCGGCCGGGGTGATCGTCACCCTGGAGCCGCGGGCCAGGGCCGCGAGGAGCTCGGTGACGTAGAGCGGGTTGCCGGCCGCGTCGGCGGCCAGGCGCAGCAGCTTGTCGTCGGGCCGACCGCCGACCAGGACCGTCACCAGCTCGGCCACGGCCTTCTCGGACAGCCCGGCCAGCGACAGCCGCGCTTCGTCGCCTATCGCACGGCGCAGCGCGAGCAGGTCATCGCGCTGCGGCACGGGGCGCATCATCCCGATCAGCAGCAGCCGGGCCCGTCGCACGGACCGCGCCAGGCGCCCCCACAGCGCGACGCTGGCCTGGTCTGCCCACTGCAGATCGTCGATGACCAGGACCGTCGGCTGCGCGGCACACTGCTCGGCGACCAGCGCCAGCAACTGCTCGGCCAGCGCCGCGGACACGTCGGTGCCGCGGACGGCGGTGACCTCGCCCCGCAGCAGCTGGACGATCGTGTTGCGCCGTGGGTTCGCCGAGGGATCGCGTACCCGCAGCCCCTCTAAGAACGGCAGCAGCGGCAGGGCCTGTCCCAGTTCGTCACCGGCGCCCCAGTAGACCTGACAGCCGAGGTCGGCCGCCTCGGCCACGGCCGCCCCCACCAGCGCGGACTTGCCGATGCCCGGCTCGCCCTCGACCAGCACCGTGCTGCCCCGGCCGGCGACCGTCTCCTTGACGAGCCCGGCGAACATCGCCAGCTCGCCTTCGCGGCCGACGAGCGCACCGGCCTGGGTCACGGTGGGCACGCAGCGAACTTTACTACCAGAACAATTTAGGAACAAGCGGAGCTTTCGGTAGCTAATTCACGACTCAGCTACGAGTTCCACCAATATTCTTCCGGCATCAGCCGGTGAAAGTTGCGCACAGGCTTGCGACGCAGCCCGAAGCGAACCTTTCCCAGCACCGGGAAATGAACATTTCGCGCCACGAAACAACGGCAGTAGCCAAGCACTTTTTAGTTGTGTAGAAAAGCTATGAACTAGCTAGATTCGGGGAAATAATCATTCCACAGCCCAGATGCGCGGGGTAGGCCGGCTGGGTGAGCACTCCAGCCCACTGACCTGCGGAGTTGTATGGAGGAGTTATGCGCATCGGACGCCGTATCATCATCCCCGTTATCGTAGCGCTTGGTGTGGCAGGATCGGCCCTCGCTGGCGCAGAAATATCTGCGGCCATCGCACATGTATCCAGCACGCACACACACGTGAGCGCCGTTTCGATCAGTCCGGACACGTACTATCACGACTGACCTGACCGATCACGGTAAACGGCGGCGCGGCCCCGTCCGCACCGCGCAGACTGAACGTGTCCGTTATCACGAGTGCCAGTTGCGGCAGGAGTAACTGACTCGCCCGGTCGGGTCGCTCCTATCCGAGGCTTGCGCGCAAATGCAGGCGCATTTTCTTCACAGTCGCCTCCCCTGCCACAACCGTCATAGCGCCCGTCCGCATGGCCGCGCACAACAATCAAAGAGGACTACGGCAGGGGTGCGCCGCGCTGCGGCGCCCGTCGGGAAGGGCACCAGAGCGACCGAGGCACCACGCCGACCGAGGCACCATGCCGACCTCGGCGCCGGGCCAGGGGCGGAGGGAGGCCGACTTCCACGCCGGGCCGGGGACGGCGCGAGGCCGACGGCGGCGCCAGCACGGCGGCGCAGGGCCGAGTGATCTAACGGTGACAGGCGTAATGAGAGTTTCATTACTGTTTTCGGGTAAAGTCAATGGAACCGTCACACTGTCCCGCTCGCGGCGCATCAATGAGGGAGGGACGCCCGGATGACCGTTCCAGGAAGCCCAACGGTGCGGCGTCGCCGACTCGCCGCTGAGCTACGTGAGATCCGGGAAAGCAAGGGCAAGAGCGGCGACGTCGTCGCCTCCGCGCTCAAATGGTCGCCTTCCAAGATCAGCAGATACGAGCGAGCCAGGACCGGCCTGCAGCCACGGGAGGTCGAGCGACTGCTCGACTACTACGAGATCACCGGGCCGCGCCGCGAGCTGCTCCTCAGCCTGGCCGAGGACGCGACGCACAAGGGCTGGTGGGAGGAATTCGATCTTTCCGCCGACTACCAGCAGTTCATCGGCCTCGAGCAAGAGGCGAGCTCGATCGCGGTGTGGCACGTGGACGTCGTCACCGGCCTGCTGCAGACGGAGGCCTACGCCCGGAACATCATCGGCAGCTACAGCCGGGTCGAGCCGATCGCGCCCGGCATGATCGAGCGGCTGGTCCGGGTCCGGATGCAACGCCAGCAGGTGCTGAACCGCGATCCCGAACTGCAGCTGTCGGTCGTTCTCGATGAGTCGGTGTTAAGGCGGCGGGTCGGCGACGACACGGTCATGTACGCGCAGCTTCAGCGGCTGGCGCGCGAGGCCGACCGGCCGAACCTCACGCTGCAGGTCCTTCCGCTCGATGCCCGTCACCGGGTCTTCGGGGAGTCCTTTGTGATTTTCCGCTTCGGTACGGATAGTGACCCCATGCTGCAAGACGTGGTGAGCACCGAGCACCTGAGAAGCGGCTTCTCCATAGAGGACGAGATGGAAACCTACCTGCACCGGCTCGCGTTCCAGATGCTGGCCGATGCCTCGCTTGACCCGGCGTCCTCGAAAGCGCTCATACTCCAGACCGCGCAGGAGCTTTGGCTGGCCAGATGACCCCGGACTGAGTGTTCCCGTGCCGGGCACATGACGTTACTGACCTGCAGCAATGTCCGCCGTTTCCGCCTCTCATACCCTAAGTCGCTGTTAAGCTACCTTCGGTAGTGGCACCCGAGAGGCCACCCCTGACATAGGCGGGGGACAACGTGGGACCAGGTACACCCAGGGGCAACCAGGCCGGGCCGGACGCGGATGCGCATTGGATGAAGAGCTCACTGAGCCTCTCCAACGGCCACTGCGTCGAGGTGGCCAGCCTGGCTGGGGGCAAGATAGGCGTGCGGGACAGCAAGGATTCCGAGGGCTCGGTGCTCCGATTTACGCCGGGCGAATGGCACGCCTTCCTCGGAGGCGTGCGAAACGGCGATTTCGACAGTTTCGCCAAGTAACCACGATCGGAGCAGTGGCGCGCATCAAGGAACGACGACCACGCGCGGGCCCGGCGCGACGGACGCCGTCCAGGCCGTGCCGACGTCGGACAACCGGAACGTACGGAACGGCACCTCGACCGAGCCGTCCGCGATCAGCTGGATATAGCGCGGGATCTGCGCCTTGATGTGGGCCGCCGGCACGGACCCGGCGCCACTGCCGGAGATCGTCAGTTTCCGGCTGCGCAGCAGCGAGGACGGGACGGCGGCCTCGACCCCGGCGAGCGAGCCGATCTGGACGTACCTGATGTCGGCGCTGTCCTCACCCAAGCCGCGGCGGCCGAGGGCCTGGAAAGCGGTCTCGGCGACGGTCCCCCAGACGAAGTCCAGCACCAGGCCGGGGGCATCCTCGTCGAGAACCTCGGCGATGGCCTTGGCGTCGGCGTCCCGGTCGCCGGTCAGGGCGGCGGTCTGCGCGCCGGCCGCGGCGGCCCGGGCCAGGCCTGGCTGGCTCCGCCCGACGCCGACGACGCGGGAGGCGCCGAGCAGCCGGGCGTTCTGAGCGGCGAGGAACCCGGACATCCCGGTGACGCCCAGGATCAGCACGGTGCCGAGCGGGCCGGTCTCGGCCTGGCGGGCCTGCAGCGGCAGCCAGGACGCCATGCCGGGGTTGACGCCGGCGGCGACGGCCTCCGCCGGAGCCCCGCCGGGGAGCGGGAACCTCATCACGGCGGGAGAGGAAATGCGCTCGGCGAACGTGCCGTACGGCGGGTTGGCCGATGAGGTGAAGACCAGCTCCCCGGCGGCCGTGCGAGCCACCGCGTTGAGGCCGGGGATGACCGGGAACACCCCCTCGCTGCCGTAGTGCCTGCCGACGGCCATGGACCGGGTGATCTGGTGAATGCCCGCCGCCACCAGATCCACGATCTCACTGCCCTCGGCAGCGGGAGGCTCGTCGAAGTCTTCGTAGACGGGAAGTGAGTCCGCCGAGTGCAGCACCGCGGCCTTCATCCTGACCTCCTGATTTAACAGTGTTAAGTGACGAACCCAGGATCCCTTAACGATGTTAAACTGTCAAATCGTGGCTGGAGGACTGACCAGGGCCGGGATCGTGCAGGCCGCACTGGACTTGCTCGACGAGGCAGGCATGGACGGCCTCACGGTGCGCGCCCTCGCGTCCCGGCTCGGGGTCCAGGCGCCCGCGCTTTACTGGCATGTGCGCAACAAGCAGGCGCTGCTGGACGAGATGGCCACCCAGATCTGGCGGCGCGTCGGGGACGTGATGGCCGGGCTTCCTCCCGGCCTGCCCTGGCGCGAATTGATGGCGACGTATGCCGTGACGGTACGGACGCAGCTGCTCGCCCATCGCGACGGCGCCAAGGCGTTCAGCGGCACCACGCTGACCGATCCCGACGTGGTCAGGCGCCAGGAGGGCACGCTCGAGGACCTGGTCCGCCAGGGCTTCACGCTGGACGACGCCGCGCGCGGCCTGGTCATGATCCACTACTTCACCATCGGCTTCTGCGTCGAAGAACAGGCCGTGGCCCAGGTGACCGCGTCCGGGGACGACCGCTACTCCCGCCGGGCCGAGCTGATCGGGGCGGAGAAGGCGCCGCTCGCCGTCCAGGCGGGTGAGGTGTTGTTCGGGGATCCCGATACTCGTTTCGCCGAGCTCCTTGACCTGCTGCTGGAGACCGTGGGCCGACTCCGCAAGACAGGAGCGAGGGAGCCTGCGACCGAGCGACGAGGGGAGACGGCGCGTTAAAGTGCCCCGGAAGCGAGCGAACCGGACGACAGCGCCTTGGCCAGCAGGACGAACCTCAGGTCTTGCCGCTTAGGGATCCCGAACCGCGCGTTGCCGTACGGAAACGGCCTGGTCTCGCCCGTCCGGCGGTAACCCCGCCGCTCGTACCAGGCGATCAGCTCGGGACGCTGGGCGAGGACCGACATCACCATGGTCTGTGCGCCCCACTCTTCCCGGGCCAGCCGCTCGGCCTCGGCCAGGATCTCCCGGCCGAGGCCCTGGCCCTGGCGGTCCGGCGGCACGGAGAACATGCCGAAGTAGGCCTCGCCACCGGGCCGCCGCTCCAGCTGGCAGCAGCCGGCGAGCATGCCCTCCGCCTCGGCCAGCAGGATCACGCTGCCTGGCCTGCGCACCACGGCCAGGACCGCCTCGGCGTCGGTGCGCTGGCCGCCGAGCAGGTGTTCCTCGGTGGTCCAGCCCGCCCGGCTGGCCTCCCCCCGGTAGGAGGACTCGATGAGACCGACGATGGCGGGCACGTCGCGCTCGGAGGCGAACCGGAAAGCCAGCGGCACGTCCCGATTATCGCGTAGGCCGGCTGGCGGAAGCTCCTCGCCGGGGACCGCGTCAGGCCATGAACTTGAGCAGGGCGCTGTTCACCTGGTCGGCGTGGGTCCAGGCGATGGCGTGCGGGCCGCCCTCGATCACGACGCTCTGCAGGTCGCCGATCATGCCGGGCAGCCGCGCGCCGGTCTTCGGGTAGGGCAGCACCCGGTCGTCGTCGCCCTGGATGACCAGCATCGGCACGTCGATCCTGGGCAGGTCGGCGCGGAAATCGGTCTCCCAGGTCGGGATGCAGGCCACCGCCGCGATAGCGGAAGCGGACACGGCCACGTTCCAGCTGGCCTGGTAGGCCTGGTCGCTGACCCGGGTGCCGCGCAGCTTGTCTATGTTGTAGAAGTTGTCCAGGAAGCTCTTCATGAAGGCCGGGCCGTCATCCCTGGCCGCCTGCACGAACCCGTCGAACAGGCTGGCGGGCAGGCCCTCGGGGTTGTCGCTGGCCTGCAGCAGGAACGGCGGGATCGGCGACACCAGCACCCCCCTGGACACCCGCGCCGAGCCGTACCGGCCCAGGTAGCGGGTCACCTCGCCGGTGCCCATCGAGTGGCCCACCAGGGTGACGTCGCGCAGGTCGAGCGCTTCCATGAGCGCGTTGAGGTCGCTAGCGAACGTGTCGTAGTCGTACCCGGTGGTCGGCTGGCTGGACTTGCCGAAGCCGCGGCGGTCGTAAGTGATCACCCGGTGACCGTCCTCGAGCAGCACTGGCAGCTGCTTGTCCCAGGCCCGGCCGCTGAGCGGGTAGCCGTGGATCAGGACCACCGGCCGTCCGGCGCCGTGGTCCTCGTAGTACAGCTGGATCGAGCCCGAGTTCTCCTGGCCGACCTTGACGTATGGCATCGCTTCCTCCGTTCAGCAGACACGGCGGACGCGGATCGCGCCCCATCAAGCCCACCGCGCTGCCTGGCCACCCACATCCTCAAGACGGGTAGTTCGCTCGGAACCCGGGCCGATCAAGATCGAGGCCTGCCCGGGCCACGCGGTGCCTGGCTGCCCGGCACGGCCTCGGCGTCGCCCGCGACGTCAGGGTTCGAGCAGCACCTTGACCGCACCGGTGTGCCGGGAATCCTTCACCGTCAGCACCGCCTCGTCCCAGCGCTCGAGCGGGAAGCGGTGGGTGATGACCGGCGTCAGGTCGAGCCCGTCGCGGACGAAGTCGAAGTAGTGCTCCATCGAGTGCTTGGCCACGCCGCCCACGTCCTCTATGCCGAAGCCGTTCGACCCGATGACCCGCAGCTCCTTGAAGTACAGCAGGGTCCACTCGAACCGCTTGGGCGGCTCGACGCCCGAGATGACCAGCGTGCCGCCGGTGGTGAGCAGCCGCAGCGAGGTCTCGACGGTCTCGGTCGAGCCGATCGTGTCGTAGACGACGGCCGGGCCGTCCTGCAGCCAGTCGTGCTCGCTCCACGGCGCGAGCGGCGACGCGCCGACGCGGCGCGCGACCTGCGCCACGAGTTCGTCGGGCGAGCAGGACAGCACCGCGTGAGCGCCGGTGCGTTCGGCGAGCGCGGCCCGGGCGCCCGGGCGGGTCGCCGCCCACACCTCGGTGGCGGGATACAGGTGCCGCAGCAGTGCGATCGCCGCGTAAGCGAGGGTGCCCGAGCCGTAGACCAGGACCGGCCGGCCGTCAGGGGGCGGCGCGAGCAGGACCGAGCGCAGCGACACGCTGACCGGGTCGGCCAGCACGGCGGCCTCGTCGCTGACGTCGCCGGGGATGGCGAACAACTGCCCGACGTGTGCGCCGAACCGCTCGGCGTGCGCCCCGGCCGCGCCCGCGCAGTTCCCGATGTGGATCGAGACCGGCAGGCCGCCGCCGCGGAAGTTGCGGCACCAGGGATAGCGGCCGGCCAGGCAGGCCTCGCACGCGGGCTCGATGCCCCGGGGACCACACGACAGCCACGGGTTGAGCACCACGCGCTGGCCGGTGTCCGAGCGCGTCCCGACCACCTCGTGACCGAGCACGTGCGGGAACGACACCAGAGCGGTCAGCGGGTTGTCGCGGGCGCCGTTGAGCAGGATCTGCTTGACGTCGGAGCCGCACAGGCCCGAGAACCTGGTCTGGACCCGGACCCAGTCCTGCGACGGCAGCGGCAGCTCGTCGACATCCTCGAGCCGGACCGGAGCGACGCGGGAGACGAAGGCCCGCCGGTCGACCCGCCCGCCGATGGCCGAGGCCGCCTCACGGGGCAGGCTGTGCCGGAACACCAGCGCCTTCACGTGCTCGATCATGCCAGGCCGGGCTCAGTTATGGGGCCTGGGCAGCCTTTCGGCTCGCTGTTGCGTGCTCTCGTCGAACAGGACGGCGCGGAGCACGGCGTCGGTCACGGCCAGCTGAGCCGGGTCGGTGCGCCGAGCCACCTCCTGGTTGAGCTCCTCGATGACCGCCGCAACCACCCGCGCGTAGTCCTGGCCGGCCGGGGTGAGGGTCACGTTGAGCTGCCGGGCGTCGCGGCGGTCTCGCTCGGTCATGGCGTAGCCGCGTCGCTGCAGTCCATCGGCGACCTTCCTGGCCGCCTGCCGGGTCACGCCCAGGTGCGTGCCGAGCTGGCCGACCGGGAGCGGCCCGCGCAGCAGCACCCGCATCGCGGCTGCGTCGCTGCGGCGGTAGTCGGCATAGCCGCGGCCCGCCAGGCGGCGGGCCATCTCGCCCACCCAGCTCTGGCGGGCCAGCGCGAGAAGATCGCCGAACCGGTATGTGGCGGTTGACCGCGCGGGCACAACCCCAGCATACTGACGATATGCAACCAGGTTGCTCTTTATTCGCGGCAGGCTGGGCAGAGCGATGAAAGCCGCGGTCGTTGACACGCCGCAACGCGGGGGCCGGGTCAACGCGGTGCTGCTGGCCTGGTCCGCGCTGGCCGGGGTCACCGTCTATGTGGCCATCGACGTGCTGCTGGGATTTCTCCGGCCCCAGTACAGCCTGGTCTACAACGCCGAGAGCGACTACGGCCGCGGGCCGTGGTACTGGGTGATGGACCTGAACTTCCTGCTGCGTTGCCTCCTCTCCCTGGCCATCGTCGGCGCGCTGGCCCGGGCCGCTCCCCTCGACGGGCGCGCCCGCGCCGGGCGGATCCTCATCGTGATCTGGGCGGTTTGCTCGGGACTGCTGGCGTTCTTCGCCGACGATCTGGAGGGCCAGCCGGTACACGGCAGCGGGATCGTCCACCTGGCGCTGGCTCTCATCGCGTTCCCGTGCGTTGCGGTCGGCACCATCCTGATCTCCAGCAGCCTGTGGTCGGATCCGGCCTGGCGCTCCGCACGCGCCGCGCTGCTGCTCGTCTCGTCGGCCGGCGGCGCAGCGTTCCTGTTGCTCGGCACGGCGTTCGGGCACAAGCACGCCCCAGGCGGGCTGTACGAGCGGATCTTCCTTGCGCTCGAGTTGCTCTGGATCGCGGTGGCCGCCTGCTACGTCGTCAGGCGGGCCGCGGCGTTCCGCGAGCCAGCCGGCCAGGCGAGTCGCCCGGCGGACCACCCGGTGTGACCCTGCCCCGGGCTCGGGGACGTTTGGCCTTGTCCGGCGTGCCTGGCCGGGCGAGCCTGGGGGCGAGTCGGGGCGTACCAGGCACTTGAACGCTTGACGGATGGGGCGCGGATGGCCCCCTGTGCTGGTTTGTGGGAAAATCCTAGGAAACTAGATCACCGGTCCAGTCCACGCTGATCTGCCCGATCTGGCGGCCCACTGACCGGGCGGCCCCGGGGAGACCAGTTCCGGTGACCTTCGTACCGTACGACCGTCCAGTCAGGGCCGCGTTCATCGGCCTGGGCCGGATCTACGACCTCAACATGCGTGCGTATCTCGGCAACCCGGATGTCGAGGTTGTCGCGCTCGTCGACCCGAGCGCGGAACGCCGCGCGCAGCGTCAGGCCGACTGGCCGGACGCCCGGACGTTCGCGTCGGCGGCAGAACTGGTCTCGAGCGGAATCGAAGTGGACGCGGCCGAGGTGCTACTGCCCGCTCCGCTGCACGCCGACGGCGTGGTCGAGATGCTGGGCTACGGCTGGCATATCAACATGCAGAAGCCGATGTGCAACGACCTGCTGGACGCGCAGCGGATGCTGGATGCGGCGAAGGCCAGCGACCGGGTCCTGCGGGTGATGGAGAACTACCTGTTCTACGAGCCGCTGCGCAAGCTCAAGGCGGTCGCCGAGTCCGGCGAGATCGGGGAGATCTGCGGCTACCACGTGAAGATGGTCGGGACCGGCCGGGGCGGCTGGGACGTGCCGTGGAGCAGCTTCGAATGGCAGATGGAGCAGATGCAGCGCGGCCGCGGCATCATGGTCTTCGACGACGGCTGGCACAAGCTGGCCACCGCGCTCTGGCTGTTCGGCCCGGTCCGGGAGGTCCGGGCCTGGATCGGGAACCTCGCGGTCGGCCCCGGCATCGACCTCGACACGCCGGCCACGCTCATCTGGGAGCACGAGAACGGCGTCCGGGGGGTGTGGGACAACACCATCGCGATGGACATGTACCTGCGCTCGGACTACTACACCAACGACGAGCGGTGGGAGATCACCGGCAGCAAGGGGTTCGCCCGGGTCAACCGCATCACCGCCCGCGGCATCCAGCAGCCGAGCCTGGAGATCTACGCCGACGGCGAGATGCGCGCCCACCACGCGCTCGACGACGACTGGGCGAGCAGTTTCCGCGACTCGGGGCGCCACTGGCTGCGCTGGCTGCATACCGGCGACGGGCCTTTGTGCTGGAGCGGCGAGGAGGCGACCGACGTGCTGAGGTTCGCTCTGGCGGCGTACGCCAGCAGCACCTCAGGGGGCATCGGCGTCCACCCCGCGCAGGTTACCTAGCCAGTTCCCGCCGCCTCACTCCTGGGCGAGGATCGCGGCCGCCGCGTCGGCGCCCTCACGGGTGCCGACGACGACCAGGATGTCGCCGCCCGCCAGCCGGAACACCGGCGCGGGCGAAGGAATCGGGTAGGGCCCGCGCAAGATGGCGACGACGGAGGACCCCGTGCGGGTCCGGAGCCGGGTGTCGCCGAGCTGGCGTCCGTTCCAGCGCGACGTGCCGGACAGCGCGATGCGCTCGACGACCAGGCCCAGTTCGGTGGCGCGCAGCAGCATGGGCTCCTGGTACGAGGGCTGGAGCGCATCGGTGAGGGCGGCGGCCTCCGCCGCGGTGAGGTGCGCCGACAAGGCGCAGGCCTTCGGGTCGTCGGCCCGGTAGCCGTTCAGGCTGCGCGAGCCGTCACGATGCGCGACCACCGACAGGTGGTGGCCTTCGAGGGTCACGATGTCGTACTGGACGCCGATGCCAGGGAGCGGTGTGGTGCGCATGCGGGGTGGGGTCACCTCGGGGTCGCCTTTCGTGCATCACCAGAGGGGGTCCTGCCCTTCGTACCAAGCCCGCGAGGATCCGGCGTGTGAGGCCGGTGCAGCCCCGATGGAGGCGCCGGGCGGAGGGTTGCCAGGGCATCCCCCGCGGGAAGGACCGGCCAGCCCGATACGGCCCGCTGAAGTCACTCGCGGCGGGCGCGACGTGCCGCGCGCCCGGCGCGATATCACCATACGGCACGGTATGTCGATACAATCTGTGCTGAGCTGAGGTTGCGGGCTGGAGGGACTCTCGCTCACGATGCCTTCATTAATCTCGCTCGCCGATCTCAGTGCCGCAGAGGTACGCGCCCTTGTCATGGCCACCGCTTCCAGGGGCCGGGACACACCGCGATCAGAAACCCTTCTGGGCGACCAGGTCATCGGCCTTTATTTCGCCCTGCCGTCAACGCGGACCCGCACCTCGTTCTCCGCCGCGGCCCTGCGGCTCGGCGCCCGGATCGTCACCTACGGGCCGTCCGACCTGCAGCTATCGACGGGAGAGTCTGACGCGGACACCGGCATGGTGCTGGCCACGATGCTGGACGCGCTCGTCGTCCGGGCCCCGACCGATCGCGGCGGCCTGCTGCGATTGAGCGCGGGCGGGCGGCTGCCGGTCGTCAACGCCATGAACTCGACCGAGCACCCCACTCAGGCCATTGCCGATCTCGCGACAATCCAGGAGAGTCGCGGGGCCGTTGACAACGTGCGGGTCCTTTACATAGGAGAGGTCAACAGCACGACGGTTGCCCTGGCCCTGGCATTGTCCCGGTTCAGCGGGACCGTGCTGCACGTGGTCGCCCCGCCGGGTTACGGCTTCGGCCAGGACGTGCTCTCGGTCATCCAGCGACTGGGGGAAGCATCGGGCAGCCGGCTGCTGGCCTACGATCACCCGGATGACGTGGACTCCCCCGTCGATTTCGTCTACACCACCCAGTGGCAGACCACCGGAACGGTCAAGCCGGATCCCGACTGGCACCGCGCCTTCTACCCGGACTTCCAGGTAAACGCCGAGTTCATGGCGCGATGGCCGACGGCCTACTTCATGCACGACCTGCCGGCCAGGCGGGGCGAGGAGGTAACGCCCGACGTCCTCGACGGCGCCCGGAGCCTGGCGCCGCAGCAGGTCCGCAACAAGCTCAACAGCGCGCTGTCCGTGCTCCTCTGGATTTCCGGCCGCGATCATGTATTGGCGAGCAATCCGGGCGTTCATGATGGACCCGGTGGCGTGCCGGGGTCGTCCTAGCTCGCGGGCAGGGCATCCAGGTCTCGCTCGCTCGCCCGCCGACGCCGGCGCCCGTGCGGTGGGCGGCGCTGCCAGCGCGATCGGCGATGTGGACAGCCTCGGGGAAAGACGTACTATCGTGACCATGGCCGAATGGTGGTCGATCGAGGTGCTGCACGGCGAGTTCTCGGCTTTCCTGTGGCAGGAGCAGCACGACTCCACCTTGATCGAGGCCGCCCTAACCAACGGAGCCGTCGACGGCTCCTGGCACGCCGATAGCTGGGGCGTGGTCTTCGAAGTCTCCTTCGAGACCGAGGAGCAATGGCAGGCGTTTCGTGATCTGCCGGCCGTTCGCGCGGCCCTGGACGCGGTTCCGGACCCGGTCAACGGCCTGCTCGTCTACCGCGGCCGGGGCGGAGGATCAGATGCCCGCAAACCGCGCCAGCCCAGGCCCGCGCCGGCCGCGAGCGCGGTTTCGCTGCCCGAACCGCAAGCCGAACCGCACCTGGACCTGACCGGCGCCGCACCGCCGGATCCGGCGAACGTCATGATCGCGGCCAGCCCGGCACCCTGACCGGTCCACGGCATGCGCATGAACACCACCGTCCGGGTCCTGATCGCGTCCGCGTTCGAGCCCGAGCACGTGCGGCGAATCGCGGCCGTCGACCCGCGCGTCGAGATCTTGCACGCCCCCGAGCTCCTGCCCGTGCCGCGCTACCAGGCCGACCATCACGGCCCGCCGCGCGCGCTGAGCCCCGCCGACCTCGGCCGCTGGCGCGGCATGCTGTCCGCCGCGCAGGTCAGCTTGGACTTCGATTGGTACGCGCCGGCCGACATGGCGGCCAGCTGCCCGGACCTGCGCTGGGTCCAGGCGACGAACTCGGGGATCGGCCAGTTTCTGCGGCGGACCGGACTCGACCACAGCGACATCACGTTCACCACGGCGGCCGGGGTGCACGCCGTTCCGCTGGCGGAGTTCGCGCTGACCGGGGTGCTCTACTTCGTCAAGGAACTGCCGCTCCTGGCCGAACGCCAGGCCGCCCACCAGTGGATCAAGTACACCACCCGGCAGCTGGCGGACCGGCGGGCCATGGTCGTCGGGCTCGGGCGGGTCGGCCGGAAGGTCGCCGAGGTGTTCTCCGCCATGGGAGTCGAGGTCTGGGGCGTGGCCCGGGACCGGAACCTCGAACTCGCCCATGTGGCCAGAATCCTCGACGTCGACGCGATGGACGCGCTGCTGCCCGAGGTGCACGCGATCGTGCTGTGCTGCCCGCTCACTCCGCAGACCGAGGGCCTCCTGGACCGGCGCAGGCTGCGGCTCCTGCCGCCCGGCGCGATCGTGGTCAACATCGCCCGCGGCCAGGTCATCGACGAGCCTGCCCTGATCGAGGCCCTGGCCGACGGCCACCTCGGCGGCGCCTGCCTGGACGTCTCCGCGGTCGAGCCGTTGCCGCCGGAGTCGCCGCTGTGGGACATGCCCAACGTCCTCATCTCGCCGCATTCCGCTTCCACCGTCGACACGGAGAACGCGGCCCTGACCGATATCTTCTGCGACAATCTCCGGCGCTGGCTCGACGGACGCGCGCTCCGGAATGTCTACTCCCGTGACAAGGGCTATTGACCGCGACTTCTCACAGGTTCCGTTCACTTGGCCGGGCATCGTGGCCTGCGGGGCCCTTCAGGCCCTAACTCGAGCGCGCCGGGATACGCGGCTTCGGCGCGGTCGCCGAGCTTGCCGATCTGTCGCCGGAACAGCAGCACCAAGGCCGCGATCACCAGGACGGCGGCGACGGCGAGGACGAGGTCGATGAGGCCGCTGGCCCGTTGCAGGGCCTTGCCGGCCAGGTAGGACGCGAGCGTGTAGCTCGCGGACCAGAGGATCCCGCCGGCCGCGTTGGCGGGCAGGAACTTGCGCCAGCGCATCTTGCTGGTACCGGCCAGGAAAGCGGCGTAGGTCCGCAGAACAGCGACGAATCTGCCGAAAAACACCACCTTGACCCCGTGCCGGTCGAACAGATAGCGGGCGATCTTGAGCTTGCGCTCGTCAAACCGCACCCGGCGGCCGTATTTGCGCGCGAGCGGGTAGCCGCCCTTGTCGCCGACCCAGTATCCGATGTTGTCCCCCACGATCGCCGCCGCGGCGGCCACCAGGAAGATCACCCACGGGGACATCCGGTGGGTCGTCCCGGCGTAGGTGCCGGCCAGGATCAGCGCGGTCTCACCGGGCAAGGGAACGCCCAGGCTTTCCGCGCCAACCAGGACGAACAGCGCAAAATAGCCGTAAGCATTGATGAGATGGCTGATGCTCACCCTCGCGGGCGTGCCCGCTATCGCGCGCACCCACTCACCCGCGTCGAGCCGCCGCGGGCAGGGCGCATCCGGTCGCGCGTGCGTTCGCGGCAGCGGGCCTGCCGGTCATCGCGAAGGCCACCCCGGAATCGGCGGGGACGGCGGCGGGTTGCCGTGAGCATGACGACAGTGGGCTTCATCGGGAGCGGTCACATCGGCGGCACGGTGGCGCGGCTTAGCGTGGCCGCGGGATATCACGTCATAATGAGCAACTCACGCGGGCCGGAGACGTTGACGGGCCTAGTGGACGAGCTCGGGCCGCTCGCACGCGCGGCGGTCGGCAGGGAGGCAGCCGCCGAGGGCGACCTCGTGGTGGTCACCATTCCGCTGCGCGGCTATGCGACCGTTCCCGCCGAGCCGTTGGCGGGCAAGCTGGTCCTCGATACCTGCAACTACTATCCGCAGCGAGACGGGCAGATCGCCGAGCTGGACAGCGGGTCGCTGACCAGCAGCGAACTGCTCCGGCGGCACCTGACGGACGCGCAGGTCGTGAAGGCGTTCAACAACATCTTCTACCGGCATCTGCTGGCACTCAGCCGCCCGCCCGGCGCCGCGGACCGAAGCTATCTGCCGATCGCGGGCGACGACGCCGACGCGAAGGCGCGGGCCACCGCGTTCCTTGACGCCATCGGCTGGGGCGCGGTCGATGCCGGTCGGCTGGCCGAAAGCTGGCGCCAGGAACCCGGCACGCCGGTGTACGGCACGCCTTACGGCCCGTTCAGCGACCCGGCCGGCACGCCAGCCAGCGAGGCCGCCGTGCGCGCCGCCCTCGCGCAGGCCACACGCTAGCCTGGCCCGCCCGCCCCTTCCCCGCGACCCCTCGCCTCCCCCGCCC
>JASHUI010000480.1:0-2873 GCA_030040095.1 Streptosporangiaceae bacterium
GCGATGGGCGGAACAAGTCCAGAAAAGGGGCGACCCCCGCCGGGGGGGAGAGCGGGGGTCGCCGTGCGGTCCGGCCCGGATGGGGAGAGCGGGGCCGCCGGGCGGTCCGGCCCGGATGGGGAGAGCGGGGCCGCCGGGCGGTCCGGCCCGGCTGGGGAGAGCCGGTCCCGTCTCCTCCCCGTACCGCCCCCCGGCGCCGCCCTCCCGCATCCTCCGAGGCCGACTGTGTGCGGAAAGTGCTGTTCCCACAGCAGTTAGCGCACACAACACGCAGGCGCCAGGTGCGATGGGCGGAACAAGTCCAGAAAAGGGGCGACCCCCGCCGGGGGGGAGAGCGGGGGTCGCCGTGCGGTCCGGCCCCGGGGGGGCAGAGCCGGTCCCGTCACCCACAAAAGCCTACGCGGCGTGAGCCAAAGTTACCAGCCGGTCATGCAGAGGCAACCTATAACTCGTTGCCCTCCCCTATGCTGCCGGACCGTGGGCAGTTCCGTCGAGAGCGATGGCACAATTGCGGCGGCTTTCTTTGACCTGGACAAGACGATCATCTCCCGGTCGAGCACCCTGGCGTTCGGGCCGTCGTTCTACCGGCATGGCCTGATCACCCGGGGGGAGGCGATCCGTACAGCGGTCGCGCAGCTGGCGTTCAGGATCGGTGGGGCGGATCACCAGCGGATGGAGCGAATCCGAGCGCAGGTGGGCGAGCTGTGCCGGGGATGGTCCGCCGACCGGGTCAGCGAGATCGTCCTGCGGCACCTGAACGAGATCATCCTCCCGCTCGTGTACGCCGAGGCTTGGCGGCTGATCGCCGCCCACGGCCGCGCGGGCCAGGACGTCATCATCGTGAGCACATCCGGGCTGGAGATGGTCGGGCCCATCGGGGACCTGCTCGGCGCGCGCGAGGTGATCGCGAGCCGGATGGAGGTGGCCGACGGCCGCTATACCGGCGAGGTGGAGTTCTGGGCTTACGGCGAGGCGAAGGCCTTGCGGGTCCGGGAGCTGGCCTCGGCCCGCGGCTACCGGCTGGCCGACTGCTACGCGTACAGCGACTCGGTCACCGACCTGCCCATGCTGGAGGCCGTCGGGCACCCGAGAGCGGTGAACCCGGACCGGTCGCTGCGGCGGATCGCCCGGGAACGGCAGTGGCCCGTCCTCGCGTTCCGGGCCTGCTCAGGGCATGTGAACGGGCAAATCAATCGAGATCACGAATCGGTTACGCCGGGGGCTTCACAAGCCGGCCGATCCGTCGTAGAAAGAAGGCAGTGACCGGACGCAAGGTCCGGACGACCACGTTGAACCCGGTGTACCCACGCGCGACCAGCCGCGGGAGGCGTGCCAGGCCAGGCCCCAGGGGCTGTCCCGGCAGAGAAGGTGCACGCTTGGTAACTCGGGCTTGACGTGACAGGCGGCGGCGCCCCGCTCCGGGGCGCCGTTCGCGTGCCGGACGCCCTGTGCCTGATCGCCGCCTTGGCGTGCCTGCGCGCCACTGCTGCGCGCCCGGCTGATGCGTACCGGATCCGCGGCGCCCGGCCCGCGGGCGTACCGGGCGCTGCGCAGGGCCCGTCCGCCTCATCGCGATTGATCCGTCACAAATCTGGTTACCAATCAAGCACGATCATGAAACCGCCGGACGCGCATGGCCGCGGCACGCCACAGTGGACGCGGTGCCAACAGCGCGGTGAGGCATGAGCAAGACTGTTGCGACAGCGCGAGAAGTGGAGAGCACCTATGGCCGAACCCGCAGTCAAGCGAACGGCTGATAATGCGCGTGACCAGTCCATCGGCAACCTGGTGTCCCTGGCCGTCAGCGACGTCTCGACCCTGATCAAGTGCGAGCTCGACCTGGCCAAGATGGAGCTCAAGAAAGACGCTGTCAAGCTGGGCATGGGCGGGGCACTGGTCGGCATGGCGGCCTTCGCGGGCTGCCTGATCCTGATGTTCGGCGGCTTCGCGTACGCGTACGGCTTGAGCGCGGCCGCCGCGATACCGCTGTATGCCGCGTTTGGTTGTGTCGCGGGAACCTGCCTGTTCCTGGCGCTGCTAGCCGGCTTGATCGGATACACCAGATTCCGCAAGCTGAGTGGCCTGCGCCAGACCCGGCAGACCGTCCAGGAGGACCTGACCCTGCTCAAGCGCGAGGACGGGACTGCGGTGGCGCCGGCCTCCAGAGCGGGATGAAAGCGGGATGACCAGGTGACGGCGCGTGGCGAGGCGCCGGTCTTCATCGACGGCCCGTGGTCGCACCGCTCGGTCAGCGCCAACGGCACCCGGTTCCACGTCGCCGAGAGCGGAGACGGGCCGCTGGTCCTGCTGCTGCACGGCTTTCCCGAGTTCTGGTGGACCTGGCGACGGCAGCTGACCTCGCTCAAGGCCGCGGGCTTCCGCGCGGTCGCCGTCGACCTGCGCGGGTACGGCGGCAGCGACAAGCCGCCGCGCGGCTACGACCTGGTCACCGCCGCCTCCGATGCGGCCGGCCTGGTCCGGTCGCTCGGCGAGGCGAACGCGGTCCTGGTCGGCCACGACTGGGGCGGCCTGATCGCCTGGACCGTCGCCGCCTACTACCCGAAGGTCGTCAGGCGGCTGGCCGTCGTCTCGGTCCCGCACCCGCTGACGCTGCGCGGGGCAGTGTGGTCGGATCCGTTCGGCCAGGGCCGCCGCAGCGGGTACGCGCTGCGGTTCCAGCTCCCGCTGCTGCCGGAACGGCAGTTGCTCCGCGACGGGGCGCAGCGGGTCGCGCAGATGCTCAGTACCTGGTCGGGCCCGGGCTGGCCGGACCCGGCCACCGAGCGGACCTACCGGGCCGCGATGTGCCTGCCCTCTGTGGCGCACTCGGCGCTCGAGTATCACCG
Organism: Streptosporangiaceae bacterium; assembly: GCA_030040095.1. Taxonomy (GTDB): domain Bacteria; phylum Actinomycetota; class Actinomycetes; order Streptosporangiales; family Streptosporangiaceae; genus JASHPR01. The sequence goes on from JASHUI010000480.1 coordinate 2,847, forward strand.
GTGGTTCATCCGGTCCAGGTTCCGGCC
>JASHUI010000481.1:0-2671 GCA_030040095.1 Streptosporangiaceae bacterium
CTAGGAGATCACCGACGACCATTGTTGGTCGGCAGCCGAATCTGCCCGCGGCCATGCCCCCAGCTAGCAGCAAGGGTGCGACAGTCACCGCATACACCGCGAGCACGTCGCCTACCTGCCCAGCCGAGCGGCCGGAATCGAGAAGCGCGAACGTGATCGCGAGCGGGGCCATCGCGCTGCCGAAGATCGAGGCGCAGTAGCCGAACAGGAATAGCCGGAACGATGGCTCACGCAGCGGTTTAAGGTGATCGGATAGCGCGCGGCAGAACCGACCGGGCCTTGCGGGTTGCGGTGGATATCGCGCCACGCTCGGCGCCTTTCAGTTATGCACGACCGCGAGCCCCTGGCTGCGCGCTGGAATCATCGGGCCAGGGAGAATATCGGGCTCGGCGGGATCAGCCAGCCGACGGAAGAAAGTCAGCATTCCCGCGAGGCCGGCCGCCCAGGATGCGCCGAAGCTGTCCGGATTCGAATCGGTGAAGATCGGATGGTCCGGCGTGCCTGCGCTGCGCCGCAGCATGTGGGCGGCCACCTCGTAGGCGGCGGGCAGGTACCGTCCGCCGTCCGCCGCACCCAGGTCGATCAGGAAGCTGCCGACCCCGGCGGCGCCGCAGCACTGGCCAAGCGTCCCGAGCCGGGGCAGCAGCGTGACGCACACATCACCGCAACGGTGCGCCAGGCTAGCGAGGCCCGCGTCGGCGAGCAGGATACTGGCATGCGCCAGGGCACGTCCGATCCCGGTGAGTCCCTGGCACCACGAGGCCGCTAGCGGCGACGCGCAGGAACCCTGCGCCAGCTGGACTAGACGGCGCGCCCGGTTGGCGAGCAAGGAGGCGCTAAGAGCCGCCGCTTGATGCAGCAGCGGGTCATCAGCCTGCTCAGCGAAACTGACCAGCAACTCCGTGACACCGGCGAGGCCATGCGCCATGCCCGCCGACGCCTCGACAGCGCACTCCGGCTCGGGATTGAGCCGGAAACTGGACGACGGCGCGGCAGAGTGCGTCAGGAGTCGGGCGCAACGTTCAGCAACGGCGAAGTGGCGGTCGTCGCCGGTGCTGCGGAAGAGGTAGAGATGGCCCAGCCCCACCCCGGCCGCGCCAACGATCAGGTCGTCGCCCTCGGGCTGGAACTGGGCAGGCGGCACCGTCGGCTCGAAGCCGCGAGCGGATTGGATCCCGTGGTCGCGCGCTCGCTGGAGGAATACATCTACGCCGGTCCGGCCGCTATACAGACCAGGCTGCAGGCGCACGAGCCTGGCCGCCCGGTCCGTGAATGTCACCAGGTCGTGTACGCGCTCGGCGACGCCGTCGTAGCTCAGGTGCTGCAGTAGTTCCAGGCCGATGCCGGCGGTACCGGAATACACGCATCCGTCATATGCCTCGTGCATGTCAGAGGTGGCGGCCAGGATACGGTCGGCTTCGCGCACCATGTCGGACCGCAGGCTGTCTACGATCTCAGCTACTAGCTGCGCGGTCATCGGCGGAAGCGCAGGCAGCGGTGACGCCGTCCGGGCGCGGCGGTAGCTCTTCCCATCGGCCAGGAGCGAGAGGGCTCGCCGGGCGCGCTCGCAGCCCTGTTCGGCACCAAGGAGGTCTGCTAAAGCGCCCATGATCCCGGCCGGTTCGGGCCCGTACAGTGCACGCAGCGCCTGCAAGGCGCGCAGCAGCGGCAGTTCTCCGTCCTCACCGAGCGCGACCGGGTGCTGCCTCGTGGCCGCGAAGAGCAACGTCATCCCGAGCGCGTACAGGTCGTCGGTGTCGTGCGCCGGCGCATCGCGCAACTGCCGAGCTGGCGCATATCCCGGCGTCCCGCCACCAAGCTGCACCTCAGCGTGCGAGGCAAGGCCGAAGTCGATAAGGCTGACCGTGCCCGTGCCCAGCACGATGTTGGCGGGCGTGAGGTCACGCATGCAGACGCCTCGTTTGTGCACGTCGCGGACGATGCGGGCAACTTGCTGTGCCAGCCGGCGGAGGCTGCGGGTACCGCCATCCGGGCCGGGCAGGTACGGCCCGGCCCGGACCACGTCTTCCGCAAGCGTTCGCTCACCGCAGTCGCTGGTGACAAGAAATTCGTCGTCGCCATGCTGGAAGTGGTCGATGAAGCGCGGCACTCCCGGCACGCCGGCAAGCACCTCGTAAAGACGGCGTTCGTTGCGCAGCCTCAGCCGAGCGTCGGTGTGATCGGCGCCTTCAGATACCAAAGCGCGTGCCTGCTTAACGATGACCGTGTCGCCGTTGCCCTGGTCAAGCGCACGGTATACATTGCCGCGCGCAGATTCCCGTATCCCAGTAAGGAGCCGGTAACGCCCGCCGACAATGGCTCGTCCGGCGTCGCCCTGATCCGGTTCGCTCTCCTGCCCGGTAAATGGATCAACCACCCACGGTGGCTGGCGGTAGGCCAGCGTCGCGACGGCCTCGAATCGTTCGCCATCTGGCCCGTGCAGCCAGCTCTCCAGCTCGCCAAGGGCGCCGGCCACGGGGCTCGCCACGAACGGGCCGTACCGGTAATACACCGGAGCCGACTCGGCAACTCGCTTGTCGCTGAGAATCCGCGGCCCTCGGTGTTCCGCAAGGATCTCGGCAAGCAGCAGTCCGAGGTCGCGAACCCTGTCCTGATCCGGATATATGGTTATCGCCTTGCCAACGGTGGCGGGGGAGGTGACGCCGTCGTT
>JASHUI010000482.1:0-2725 GCA_030040095.1 Streptosporangiaceae bacterium
CGGCCGAGCCCGCGGCCCCGGTCGGCGGCGGCGACGCCGCGTACATCATGCACACGTCGGGTTCCACGGGCAGGCCCAAGGGCGTCCTGGTGGAACACCGGGCGCTCGCCAACTACCTGCACTGGGTCAACGCGACGCTGGCCGGGGACGTGATCGTCCCCGCGGTGACCAGGCTCACGTTCGACGCGTCGCTGAAGCAGATGCTCGCCCCGCTGATCCGGGGCGGCGAGGTCTGGCTGGTGCCGGACAGCGTGGTCGGCGAGCCCTCCGAGCTGTGCCGGGCGCTGAGCGGCCGCGCCGCGGACGGCTCCGCCATCGCGGTCAACTGCGTGCCGTCGCTCTGGCAGGCCGTGCTGGCGGACATCGAGTCCGCGGACGAGGAACTGAGGCCGCCGCTGCGGCGGATCATGCTGGGCGGCGAGCCGCTGCCCGCCGAGCTTGTCCGGCGGACCGCGGCCGTCCTGCCCGGCGCCGAGATCTGGAACCTGTACGGCCCGACGGAGGCCACCGCCAACGCACTGGCGGGCCGGGTGCCGGCCGACGGGCCGGCGACGATCGGCCGGCCCGTGGACAACACCGGGGTCTTCCTGCTCGACGACGACCTCGAGCCGGTACCCGTGGGGGCTCCCGGCCGGCTCTACATCGGAGGGATCGCCCTGGCCCGGGGATACACCGGCAACCCGCGGGAAACCGCCGCGCGGTTCGTGCCGAGCCCGTTCCCCCGGCGGCCGGGGGAACGGCTCTACGACACCGGGGATGTGGCCCGCCGCCTCGCCGACGGCGACATCGACTATCTCGGCCGCCGCGACCTGCAGGTCAAGATCCGCGGGTTCCGGATAGAGATCGAGGGCGTCGAGGCCGCGCTGCGCCGGGTGCCGGGCGTCCGGGAAGCGGCGGTGGCCGTCCGGCAGCGGGCCGGCGAGACCATCCTGGTCGGCTTCGTCGTCGCCGCGCCGGGCGAGACCGTCTCGCTGAACCGGGTGCGCGCCGAGCTGGCCCAGGTCCTGCCGGGCTACGCGGTCCCGGCCCGCCTCGTCGCGGTGGACGCCCTGCCGCTGAGCCCGACGGGCAAGCTGGACCGCGGCGCCCTCGCCCGGCTGGACACCGGCGCCGACGGCGTGCGCGAGACGGCATCCGCCGCCCCCACGATCATCGAGCGGGAGATGGCCGGCATCTGGGCGCGGCTGCTCGGGTGCGCCGACATCGGCGCCGACACCAGCTTCTTCGAGCTCGGCGGCCACTCGCTGCTGGCGGTGCGGCTCACCTGCGAGGTCCGCGACGCGTTCGGTGTGGACCTGCCGCCGCACGGCGTGTTCGAGGCGCCCACGCTGCGGGCCTTCACCCGGCTCGCGGACGAGGCACTGGCACGAGGCGACGGTGCCCGGCTCCCCGACATCCGGCCCGTGCCGCGAGGCGGCCCGCTTCCGCTGTCGTTCGGCCAGCAGCGGCTGTTCGTCCTCGACCGGCTCGAACCCGGCAACCCGCGTTACAACGTCGTCGCCGCGCGGCGCATCGCGGGCACCGTGGACGCCGCCGCGGTGCGTTCCGCCCTCGGGCAGCTGGTGCGCAGGCACGAGGTCCTGCGCACCAGCTTCCGGCTGTCAGGGGGACGGCCGGCGCTGACCATCCACGAGCGGGCCGAGGCGCCGCTGACCGTCGCGGACCTTCGCCGGATCACGGGCCCGGAGCAGGAGCGCGCGGCCGTGAGGCACATGGACGAGCAGATCCGCCTCCCCTTCGACCTGGGCGCCGTCCCGCCGCTGCGGGCGTCTTTGATCGTGCTGGCGGACAACGAGGCGGTGTTGCTGATCGTCGTCCACCACATCGCGTGCGACGGCTTGGCCAAGTCCGTCTTGTTCAGGGAGTTCGCCGTGCTGTACGGCGAAGCGCTCGGCGCCGACGTCGCCGGGCCCCTGCCGGAGCCGCCCCTGCAGTACCCGGACTTCGCCGTCTGGCAGCGCGGCGTGGTCACCGGGCCGCTGCTCGGCCAGCAGCTCGCGTACTGGCGCAAACAGCTCGCGGGGTCGCAGGCGCTGGTCCTGCCGACGGACCGGCCGCGCCCCCCGGTGCCCGGCTGGCTGGGGCACACCGTGAGCCTCACCGTGCCCGCCGAACTGACCGTCGCGCTGCGTGAGCTGTCGGCACGCCGCGGCACGACCCTGTTCATGACCATGCTGGCCGCCTTCGGCGTCCTGCTGGCGCGCCGCAGCGGTCAGCAGGACATCGTGGTGGGCACGCCGGTCGCGGGCCGCGGGCACGCGGCGCTGGAGAACATGATCGGCTTCTTCGTGAACACCGTGGCGCTTCGGTGCGACCTGTCGGGCGACCCGAGCTTCGCCGGCCTGCTGCGCCGGGTGCGAGACACGGCGGTGGCCGCGTACGCGCACCAGGACGTCCCGTTCGAGAAGCTCGTGGAGGAGCTCCGGCCGGCCCGGGCTCGCTCGGCCGCGCCGCTGTTCCAGGTGATGTTCGTCTTCGTGCCTCCCGTCGAGCCGCAGACCCCGGCCGGTGACGCGGCGGTGCTGCGGCCCGCGGAGGTGGATCCCGGGCTGGCCCTGTTCGACCTCACGCTGTCGGTCACCGACGACACCGGCGGGCTCGGCCTTCACCTCAACCTCGCCGCGGAGCTGTTCGACGCCGCCACCGGCCGGCGCATGCTGGCCGAGCTGGCGGCGCTGCTGGCGGCCGTGACCCAGGACCCCGACCGGCGGCTCAGCGAGCTGCC
>JASHUI010000483.1:0-3150 GCA_030040095.1 Streptosporangiaceae bacterium
ATGCTTGACCTGCTCGTGGCCAGGACGTCGGGCCCGGTCGAGGACATGAAGCTCCTGTCGAGCCAGGGGGGCATGCCGGTCATCAACGCGATGGCGGCGGAGGAACACCCCACGCAGGGCATCTGTGATCTCGCCGCCATCCAGCTCGCTCGCGGATCGGTCGACGGCACGCGGCTGCTGTACATCGGCGAGGGGAACAACACCGCCACGGCGCTGGCTCAGGGGCTCTCCCACTACGCCGGCTGCCAGGTCACCTTCCTTACCCCGGAGGGATACGGCCTGCCGCCTGGCGTCCTGAGCGCGGCCGCGGCACGCGGTGCCGCCGTCGGCACTACGCTCGAGGAGCGCCACACGATGAGCCGGCTGCCAGAGCACGCCGACATCGTCTACACCACCCGCTGGCAGACGACGGGCACGTCCAAGAAGGATCCCGCCTGGCGGGAGGCGTTCCGCCCGTTCTTCATCGACGCCGGGCTGCTTGACCGCTGGCACGGCACCCGGTTCATGCACGACCTGCCCGCCCACCGCGGCGAGGAGGTGGCCGGCGAGGTTCTCGACGGCCCTCGGTCCATCGCCTGGTCACAGGCGCGGATGAAGCTGAGCAGCGCGATGGCCGCGCTGGAGTGGATCGTGACAGACCGGGCTGGCTAACGATCTGCGAGTGTGTCGTGCGGCGGTTCCTGCCTGATCCGCTGCCAGGCTCGGTGCCGCGATCACCTCCACGGTCAGCGGCGGCGACGACAAGGGCGCCGACCCGAGCAAGCTCGTAGCGATCGCCGACGACCTTGCCGCTACCACCCTTTCCGGCGGCCGAGAGCTTCTGGACGGTCAGATCGGCCGGGTTCGGCGAGGTGCTCCGGAGCGTCTCGTTCACGCCGGGTACCTACGGCCGCTGACGGGCCGATCCCGGCAGCCGCCGGGGTCAGCCGACGAGGCGCTCGCCGATCGGGCCGAGGATCAGCATGGGGAAGTAGATCAGGCCGCCGACGATCAGGATGACGCCGAGAAGGAACGCGCCGAAGGTCGGCCCCGAGGTGTCGAGCGTGGCCCTGGTGCGCGCGTGCACCCGGGCCCCGGCGAGCGAGCCGGCGATGGCGAGGGCCAGGACGATCGGGACGAAGCGCCCGACGAGCATGGCCAGGCCGAGCGTCGTGTTGTACCACGCCGTGTCCGCGGACAGCCCGGCGAAGGCCGACCCGTTGTTGTTGGCCGCCGAGGCGAACGCGTAGGTGACCTCGGTCAGGCCGTGGAAGCCGGGGTTGAGTATCGACGAGGTGCCGACGCTCAGGACCAGGGACGTGCTGCCGAGCGCGAGCACCACGATCGGGATCGTCAGCGTGTAGGTGACCACGAGCTTCATCTGCGTCGCGCGGATCTTCTTGCCCAGGAACTCCGGCGTTCGGCCGACCATCAGGCCGGCGATGAACACCGACAGCAGCGCGAGCACCAGGATCGAGTACAGCCCGCCGCCATCGCCTCCGGGGCTGATCTCGCCGAGGAGGATAGCGACGAACGCTCCCGCGCCGCCGACCGGCGTGTAGCTGTCGAGCGCGGAGTCGGTGGCGCCGGCCGTCGTGCCCATCGTGCCGACCGTCATCAGCGCCGACGCCTCCGGGCCGAACCTGGCCTCCTTGCCCTCCATGTTCCCGCCGGGACTGTCCCCGTCCGCCACCTGCGACACGGTGGCCGGGAGCAGGTGGTTGCCGTGCAGTTCGGCCTGCATCGAGACCACGGTGTGGCCGACGAAGATGACGGCCATGACCGCGATGATGGCGTAGGCCTGCCGCGGCCTGCCGATGAGCCGCCCGAACATGAAGACGATCGCGAACGGGAGCACGATGACCAGCAGCAGTTCGAAGATGTTGCTGAACCCGGTCGGGTTCTCGAACGGGTGGGCGCCACCCGCGCCGTAGAAGCTGCCGCCGTTGGTGCCGAGCAGCTTGATGACCTCCATCGAGGAGACCGGCCCGCCGGGAATGGCCTGGGTCGCGCCGGCCAGCGTCGAGGCGGTGCGGAACCCGCTGAAGTTCTGCACCGCGCCCTGGCTGACCAGCACCAGCGCCCCGATGACCGACAGCGGGATCAGGACGCGCACCAGGCTGCGGGTCACATCCACCCAGAAGTTGCCGACGGTGCGGGCGCTCCCGGCGATGCCCCGGACCACGGCCAGGGCCACGGCGATCCCGATCGCGCCCGCCGTGAACTGCGCGACCACCAGCCCGGCCATCTGCGCGAGGTAGCTGGCCGCGGTCTCCCCCTCGTAGGCCTGCCAGTTGGTGCCGGTGATGAAGCTGACGGCCGTGTTGAACGACAGCAGCGGCGGCATCCCCGGCGCGTGCGTCGGGTTGAGCGGCAGGTGACCCTGCAGCCGCAGGATCGCGTACAGCAGGAGCGTGGAGACCAGCCCGAACGCCAGCACGGCCAGCGCGTAGCTGCGCCACGACCAGCTGCTGTCCGGGTCGGTGCCGAGCGCCCGGTAGACCAGGTTCTCGACCGGCAGGAACACCCGGTCCCCCGGGGCCCGGCCGCCCCGGAACGTCGCCGCCAGGTACCGGCCGAGCAGCGGCGCCAGGACCGCGGTGACCACGACGGCGAACAGGAGCTGCGCCCAGCCCGACGCGCTCATCGCAGGCCGTCCAGCGCCAGGTTGAGCTGGAGCACGTTCACGGTCGGCTCGCCGAGGAAGCCCCACTGGCGGCCCTGCGTGTGCCGGCGGACCAGCGCGACGACCAGGCCGACCGGCAGGTGGCGGGCCCGGGCGACGCGCGGCGCCTGGTCCAGGGCGTTGGCCACGGAGATGTCGGGGTCCAGCCCGGAGGCCGACGCCGTGACCGCGTCGACCGGCACCGGGGCGCCCGGCGGCAGCCCGTTGAACTTCCGGTAGGCGATGGCGCGCTCCGGGATGGTGTCGGGATCGCAGACGTACGACCCGTCCGGGTTCCTGGCGTACCGCTGGCCGGGCGCCGGGCTGGTCACCGGCGTCCCCGACGGGCTGACCGGGACGCACGCCGGGTCGGCCGGCGTGGCGAACGGATTGGCCCGCGACGGCTTGCCGTTCAGCCCCACCGTGTTGACCCCCGGCACGAACCCGACGAGCAGCGGGTTCGACGGGCCGAGATTGGAGGCCCCGCTGTCCGCGCCGTCATACCC
>JASHUI010000484.1:0-2728 GCA_030040095.1 Streptosporangiaceae bacterium
ACCTGATCGTGACCTCGCCGCTGCTGCGGGCGCGGCAGACCGCCGAGGCGGCGGCCCGGGCCACCGGCGTGCCGGTCCAGGCCGACGACGCCCTGGTCGAGCTCGACTTCGGCACGTGGGAGGGCCTGACGATCGCGGAGGCGTCGCAGCGGTGGCCGGATGAGGTATCGGCCTGGCTCGCCAGCGTGGACGCGGCCCCGCCGGGCGGGGAGAGCCTCGCCGCCGCCACCGCCAGGGTCGGCGCCGTCCTGGACCGGCTGCTGCTGGCCTACCCGTTCCGCACCCTGCTCCTGGTCAGCCACGTTTCCCCGATCAAGATCGCGGCCTGCCGCGCGCTGCTCGCCCCGCCGGCCACGATGTTCCGGTTCCAGCTCGATGTCGCGTCGCTGTGCGAGATCGACTGGTATGCCGACGGCCCGGCCACCGTCCGGTCCCTGAACGACACCGCGCACCTGCGGCAGGCCGCGCGGTAACGGCCTATCCTGGGCGTAGCAGCGGGCGAGCTGGCCGGGCGGCCGCGGCGCCGCCTGGCCTCCAGGCGGCACCGAGGAAGGTCCGGGCTCCGCAGGGCAGGGTGGTCGGTAACGCCGACCCGGGGCGACCCGCGGGACAGTGCCACAGAAAACAGACCGCCCCCGGTCCGCCGGGGGTAAGGGTGAAACGGTGGTGTAAGAGACCACCAGCGCCCGGAGCGATCCGGGCGGCTCGGTAAACCCCACCCGGAGCAAGGTCAAAAGGGGGACGCGCGTCACGGCGGGCGTCCCCTGCGCGAGCGTTCGAGGGCGGCCCGCCCGATGCTCGCGGGTAGACCGCACGAGGCTGCCGGCAACGGCAGTCCCAGATGGATGGCCGCCGGCCCGCGTGAGCGGGCGCACAGAACCCGGCCTACAGGCCAGCTCGCCCGCTGCCTGCGTCGGCGCGTGGCGCTTGGTCTCGATCGGCAAGGCCCACGGGTCACCCGGGCCGGGGGAGCGCGTTCCTCGCCGCCGGGGACGCGAGCGCGCATCGGCAGAGGTCTACGGCAAACGCCGTCACCCCAGCCGTCGGCCTCAGCCCGGGCTGATCCCAGATCTCTTTGCCGAGCCATTGCGTAATCACCCGTGGCAGGTGGGGCGGTGCGGGCCCGGAATTGGTGGGCTGGGCACGCACCAGCCGCCAGCGGAAGGAGAAAGGACGCTATGGCTGATCTGATCGCCATCGGATATCCCGACGAGACCACCGCCGACGCCGCAGCCGATGAGGCGCGGCGCCTGGCCCAGGACCTCATCATCCAGCCCGACGCGATCGCGTCGATCGTACGGGACAGGGATGGCAAGTACCACGTTCACACCAGCCACCACGCCGTAGCCGGCGGGGCGACCTGGGGCATGTTCTGGGGATTGCTGTTCGGCGTGCTCTTCTTCGTTCCGGTTATCGGCCTGGCCGTCGGCGCCGGGCTCGGTGCGCTCATGGGGAAGGTCACCAAGACCGGCATCGACCGTGCCTTCCAGGACCAGGTCCGGGAGATGCTGCAGCCGGGTACCTCGGCGTTGTTCGTGATGGTGGAGAAGGTGACGCCGGACAAGGCCATCGACGCGATGAAGCAGTACGGCGGCACCGTGCTGAAGACCTCGCTGTCCAAGGAAGGCGAGAAGGAACTCCAGGATGCCCTGCACGGCGGGGGCGCCGAGTAACACCCGCGGCAACGGCAGGCCGGCCGCCCCGCCGCCGAACGGGCGGTACGGCCTGCTTGTTGCTCGCGCGTATCGCGTACCGCGCCACCTGGAACCACCTGCCGCGGGTGAGGCCCGCGATGGGGACCAGGTCGCATACTGCACGTGGGAACGGCGAGACGCCGTTCCCACGATAGAAATCCGACGACCGCCTCCGAATGGCGTCGGGCCTGACCGGATGGATGTTGATTCTTATGACCGGGTGGTTTCTGGGAATCGGATTGGGCGTTCTCTATCTCGTCCTAATCGTCACGTTGGCCGTCATGAGCTTCCGCAAGGGTCATTGGGTGCTCGGCCTGATCGGCTTCTTCTTCCCGATTCTGTGGGTCGTCGGCGCGATCTTGCCCTCGAAGTACCGCAGAGCCTGACGGCGGCGTGAGCCGCGGGCCAGCACGTCACACACCGTGCTCGGCAGTGATCCTCCCGGAGGCGGCGGCGTCGGCCAGGGCTTGGTGGTCGCGTTCGTTCTGGTCGGCATAGGCGTCGGCGAACCGGGCGACGGCCTGGTCGAACGCGTCGGAGGAGCCGAGGTAGGCGGCGATGGCGATGCGGTCCCCAGAGCGGGCGTGGGCCCGAGCGAGGGTCCATCCGCAGAGTTCGCCGTACTGGCGCAGACCGCGTGGCACCATGGCCTCGATATCGAGGGAGAACTTCCAGTCACGCAGTTGCCGGACGTAGAAGTCACGGGGCTGGCCATCGAGGCCGGCCTCGGTGCGGTGCCAGCCGAGGAAGATGTCGCTGGAGGCCTGCATGAGGCGTTGCCCGGCGACGACGCGCTGGCCCTGGTTACGGTGCCTGCTGGTTCCGGCGTATCGGCTGAGCACGGACGGCCGGGCCTCTTTGACTTGCAAGAACAGTGCATCATCGGTGTCGCGGCCGAGCATCAGCACGATCCAGCAACGGGTGCCGACACTGCCCACGCCGACCACCTTGCGGGCGGCGTCGGCGTAACCGTACTGTTCCAGCAGCACCCTGCGGTCGGTCGCGAGCGTCCGCCGGTACCTGCCAATCAGCCC
>JASHUI010000485.1:0-3116 GCA_030040095.1 Streptosporangiaceae bacterium
CGCATTGCTGCCGGCCGGCCTGGCGGCTGAGGTGCTGGGGAGCGTGCTCATGCGGCCGTCAGCGGTGCCCGGGCACCGCCCGTTCCGCCATCCAGTTTACTGGGCTGGCTACTCGTTTCATGGCCCCGGTCCTGGGGCCCAGGCCCCGGGGCATCCTGAGGAAGACAGGAAACCATGAGCGTCCGGCATGCGATCGCTGAGCTGATTTCGTTCTGGGATGACCTGCCTAAGCTGGTGGGCGAGGACTGGCCGAGGCTGGCTCCGCAATTGCGCCGGGCCGTAGACTTGCTGCCTGGGGCTGCTTCCGATCAGGAGTACTCCATCCGGGCAGCCCGGATCCTGCAGCTTCTGCAACCCTGCGAGCCAGTGCGAGAACGGCTCGCTGCCGCACTTGACCGCGATGAGATCCGCAGAGGTTTCCAGGCGCTGACCTTGACCTGGACCTGGCCCGAGCTGGCGCACCGCGCGACACTGGCGGTCGCCGGCACCGAGCCAGAAGGCAGTCCACGCCCGGTGGCGGCGCAGTGGATCAACGCATATTTCGTGGACCACGACCCAGGTCACTATCTCCGCCCGGCCACGGCTTACGTCCTCGTCTTCGACGTCGATGCGGCCGCCAGGGCCGGGACGGTCAGCGCCGACAGCGACAGCCTGCGGCCTAACCAGGATGAAGACCTAGTCGAGCTGTCCGTCGAGCTGCACAGTCCCGACGCCGATCTCGAACCGGTCGAGCAGGCACTGCACGTGCCCCCGGCCGGCCCGTCCCGGAACCAGGCCCGGTTCCGGGTGACACCGCGGCAGCCGGGCGAGGTGGATCTCACCGCGTTGTTCCTGCGCGATCACAACTGTGTGCAGATCATGAAGCTGAAGGCGTACGTCCGCGGCGATGCGCAGGACAGCGCGGGAGACGCCGTCCTGGAAACCAGCCGGATGGGGCGGCCACTGGCGGCCGCCGCGAAGCTGCGCGGCCGTGACCTGAACATCACGCTGACGCGGAACGCGAGCGGTTACGAGATCATCCTGACTGGGCCGCGGGCGATATTCGCCGTCCTCCCGTACAGCGAGGCACATCTGGAATATCTGGCGCAGCAGGTCCGCGGTACGCTGCGCGATCTGGTCGGCCAGGACCATGCGGGGAGCGGCCCGGTGTACCAGGCGGGCTTGGACATCCCAGCCGCGGTGCACCAGGAGGCGGTGCAGCGCCTGAGCCGGGCCGGATACCTGCTGTTTCAGCAGTTGTTCTTCGGCTCAGAGGCTGACGCTCAGCTCAGGAGGCTGGGAACGTCGTTGCAGAGCCTGCTGAGGGACGGGCCACGGCGGATTCAGGTGGTATCCCAGCGACCGTTGCTGCCATGGCACCTGATGTGCGCCACGCCCGAGTTCCCCTCAGGCAACGCGACGATCGATGACATCCTGGGTCTCAAGCATGAGGTTGAGTACGTCCCCATGGACCCGGGGGCGGAGACGGGCGTGCTGGATACCGTGATCGACACCACGCCCGGGCTGACCGCTGTCCTGGCTGTAAACGAGGACATCGACCGGCGGGGAAACCGCCGGCTTGTCGCTGACCAGCTCGACTACTGGGAGAAACGCAACGGCAGCCAGCTTCATGTCGACATCCGCCGAGCGCGGGAAAATGTGGTGGCGGCGCTGGCCAATCCCACCAGAGCCCAGCAGTTGCTGTACTTCTACTGCCATGCCAGCTCTTACCGGCTGGGAGAGGGAGGTGGTCCCATGAGCAGCGGTCTGACCCTCAGCCGCGGTGACCTTATCGTCCTCAGCGACCTCTACATAGAGGCGTCCCCGCGCAGGCCACTGCCGGGAAACCCGCTGGTCATACTGAACGCGTGCGAGTCCGCAGCGCTGTCCCCATCCTTCTACGAAGGGTTCCTGCCGTACCTGCTCGCGAAGGGTGCTCGCGGTGTCGTCGGGACCGAGACCGATACCCCTGCGGTCTTTGCAGCTGCCTGGGCCGAGCGCTTCTTCGACCGCCTGCTCGCGGGCGAGCCCATCGGGTCAGCCATGTTCGGCGTCCGGCGCGAATTCGCTGAAAAGCACCACAATGTCCTGGGGCTGCTCTACGCCATGTACTGCGACGGCGATACCGCCCTGGTGCCCGGCCTGAGCGAACTCCCAGCCCGAACTGCGCCTGCTGGCCTTGAACTCTGACCCGAAAATAGCCCCCAGCTGGTGCGCCGCAGCGAGCGTTACCAGTTACGGCGGTCTGGTGTCAGACGCTTACGCAGCGTCCTCAATTTGACATGAGCGGGCAATGCCCACAGATTGACCACATCTGCGCTATAGAGATGGGTCTCGACGAATGAGGCGAGATGGCGCAGATCGGCGGCTCGGGCGTGTCAAGTGCACGAGCTGCACTACGAGGCGTGACGGCTACGGGCCCGAGGATGTGCAGGTGCGAAGGTGGCGTGAGCCGGGTGTTCAAGATCGCCGGTGGCTCTGCGCACCGCCGCTGGCACCTATTGTCGACCTGTAACCTGCTGGCTTCCCGCGACGAAGCTGGCACCTGGTCCATTCCTGTGTGGCTCGGCGGCGGCTGGGCGAAGTGCCGTCCGTAGCGGCACCGAGCGGGTGGTTGCGTTGTTCGAGAGATTTACCGACCGGGCGCGGCGGGTTGTCGTCTTGGCGCAGGAAGAGGCCAGGATGCTCAACCACAACTACATCGGTACCGAGCACATCCTGCTCGGCCTCATTCATGAGGGTGAGGGCGTCGCTGCCAAGGCTCTCGAATCACTGGGGATAAGCCTCGAGGCCGTACGTCAGCAGGTCGAGGAGATCATCGGGCAGGGCCAGCAGGCGCCGTCCGGGCATATCCCGTTCACTCCCCGGGCCAAGAAGGTGCTTGAGCTCTCGCTACGTGAGGCGTTGCAGCTCGGCCACAACTACATCGGTACCGAGCACATCCTGCTCGGCCTGATCAGGGAGGGCGAGGGCGTCGCTGCCCAGGTGCTCGTGCGGCTCGGCGCCGACCTGAACAGGGTCCGGCAGCAGGTGATCCAGCTGCTGCACGGCTACCAGGGTAAGGAGCCGGCCGCTGCGGGTGCGCCCTCCGAGAGCGCGCCGTCCACTTCGCTCGTGCTCGACCAGTTTGGCCGGAA
>JASHUI010000486.1:0-14134 GCA_030040095.1 Streptosporangiaceae bacterium
TGATCGCGGCTAATTGCGTGAACATCAGACAAACGCCGTTATGGCGGGGCAGGGATTCAGCAGTGCCCGATGGTGGCGGCCTCCTGCGACCAGTAGCTGGGCATGGCGCCGTAGGGGTTGCCCGACCCGGACAAGTCGGTCACGAACAGGAAGCCGGCCCGGCTGCGGGTCCGGGACAGGTTGACCGCGCTGTCGAAGTCCGACTCGGGCGTGGCGTAGAGCACGTTGGCGAAGTGGGACGGCGAGTACTGGCTCACCCAGCTCGGCACCTGGTCGGACACGTACGAGGAGTACGAGCCCTCGAACACCATCACCGTGTTGGCCACGGACATGAAGCTCTGGTCCGGGTAGGCCCCCACGTTCAGCCAGACCACGCCGCCCGGCACGTTCGCGCGGATGTAGTTGGCCAGCTGCTGGTAGTAGGAAAGCTCGCCGGACGTGCCCTGGGTCAGGTCGAGGAAGATGCCGTTGACCCCGTACCAGGCCTTGTAGTCGTTGATCTCGCCCTCGACCGACGCGATCGGCTTGGCGCCGTACTCGGTGGAGGAGTAGCCGAGCACGGTGATGCCCGCCGCCTGCGCCTGCTTGGTCAGCGTCTGGAAGTGCGACAGCGGCGAGGTCCCCGGGCCGCTGTCCACGTTCAGCAGCATCACCGCGGGAGCCGGCTGGGTGTCGATGGCCTGCGTCCAGTCGCTGCTCGCGTAGAAGTACGCGGGGACGAAGGTGTCCTGGCACCCGGCCGCCACCACCGGCCCGGTCGGCTGCGTCTGCTCCGCGGCCGGCGCCGGCTTGGCCGACGGCGACGCGGCGGCCAGCGCCTTCCGCTTGTGCACGTGCCTCGGCTTGGGGGAGGGCGACGGCGAGGGGGACGCCGACGGGGTGGCCTTCGCCGTCGCGGCCCGTGACGGCGAGCCGAGCGCGACAGGCCGCGAGGCGGGCGCGGTGGCGCAGGCGCAGGCCACCACCGAAGGCAGCAGCAGGGCCACGGCTAGCCGCACCGCGGCCGGGACCCGTGAGGCATTGTCCACCGGCGAATCATTTCCCATCCTGGCCGGGCAATGAGGTGCGAATTGCGTGATCAACAGATATATGGCTTATGCCTTGGCCGGGTACTTTGGGAGGTAACGCCCTAATCCGGGGGGACGGCCAGGATCTGGCCGATTCCGGTTACCACCTTCTGCTCCAGGTCATAGGACGATTCTCGGGCCAGGCAGATGTCGTACCGCTCGCGGGTCCCGCTGTCCGACCGGAGCTCACCGTGATGCCGCAGCCCGAGCCGCTCCAGGACGTCACGGGCCCACGCGTTGCCCGGCGCGATGCAGGCCGTGACGCTGTCCGCCCGCAGCTCGTTGTGGGCGAAGGCCAGCACGGCCTTGGCGATCTGCCCGCCGGGGTCGGGAAGCGAGCCGCCGGCCGGCACCGTGCAGTGCAGCATCAGTTCCTCACGACCGTCGAGGCACTCCCTGGACAGCCCGCCGTAGCCGATGATCTCGGGCGGCGACTGGTCGTCCCGGCGATGGAACAACCACCAGTACCCGCGGCCGGTGTCCCAGTCCGCCGCATAGTGCTTGGCGCCCAGCACGATGTCTTCTCTGGCCATCCTGTGGCCGAAGAAGCTCAGCACGCCGTCCCGGTGGACTCCCCAGATGGCGTCGGACGCGTTGGCGTCGATCGGCTCCATGCGCAGCTCACGGGTGAGCCGGATGCGGGTAGCCCGGGCAATGATGTCCCAGAGCCGCCCGTTTCCGCCGTCCTGGCCCTGCCGGAGGAAATCGGTGTCACGGAAGCTGACCCAGTCGCAACGATCATGCTCGGAGGGATCCAGCCTGGGCTGTCCCAGATCGCCGCTGACCTCGACAAGGTAGTCCAGTTCCCGGCGAATCACGCCGTCGTGCTGCCATTCCCAGTCGGCGATGACGGCCTCGATGCGCCGCAGCGTCCAGCCCGTCTCCTCCCGTATCTCGCGGGCCAGCGCGGCCTCGGGGGTCTCTCCCTCTTCCACATGACCGCCGACAATGTCCCAGGCGCCGGGCAGCAGCCGCCGCTGCTGGCCGCGGCGCTGAACGTAGACGCGGTTCTCCCCGTCGCGGATCAGCGCGCCGACGCAGCTTGGCTGCCGGGTTCCGGGCGGCCGCCTCATGCTGCGAACACTACCCCGCCGGGGGTACGGCACGTACCCGAAGCGCCGTGGCGCCGGTCACTGCCGCGCGGCCTGCTCCGTCACGGGCCGCAGCCGGGTCGCGAACCTCAGCCACTGCAGCGGGCGATCCTGGTAGGAGCGCGGGACGAATTTCTCGTCCGTGTAGTACGGCACGCTGGCGAGCTTGCCGTCGCACCGGCGGAGCATGATCCCGCCGCCCTGGTCGGCAGGGGGAGTCACCACCCCGATCCGGGCGACGTCGCCGTTCCCCTTGAGGTCATCCCGCACTTTGTCCCTGACCCGGTCGAACTGCCCCTGTTCGCAGGTGAAGACGATTTCCCAGTCATGGCCCGCGCTGAACAGGAAGACCGCGGGCGGGAGGTCGAGCGCGCGGGCCAGGGACCGGGCGCGGTCGTCGATGATGGCGTCGATGGCCGCCTCGTCGAGCTCGAAGCCGACCTCGCTCTCCTGAGCCAGGATCTCCAGGCACGCCAGGACGCCGTCGCTGGTATCCATGGCCGCGCGCAGGCAGCCGGAGCCGACGGCGCTGCGCATGACGCTATCCGGCAGGTACAGCAGGTCCGATTTGATCCGGGGATCGAGCACGCTCTCCAGCTCGGGAAACTTGGCGACGATGCGGGAATTGATCTGATAGTGCTCCACCAGGCCGGAATTGATCTGATAGTGCTCCACCAGTTCCTGGGCCCAGCGCGCCCCGATGAGGCGGCTGCGTCCGTCCGGGGCGGATGCCAGGGTGATGCACACCGCCTGGCCGGGTCGCGCCGCGTTTCTCCGGAGAACCTGGCCGTTCTGCACCGTTCCGATGCCGACACAGCCGACCGACTGCTCGTTGCGCTCCTTGACGTCGCCGCCGATGACCGCGACCCCGTACTTCCTCGCCTCTTCCAGGATCGCGTGAATCAAGGACTTGACGTACCCCACGGTCGCGTCCCGCGATAGGAACACGTTGGCGAGCAGCGCGACCGGGCGGGCCCCCATGGCCAGGATGTCGGCCAGCGTCTGGATCACGGCGAACCGGCCGACGTAGTCCGGTGACCGGTCCAGGGTGGCCAGCGAGCCGGGAGCCGAATCCGTCGTGTACACCATGCCGGAATGCGGCCCGGCGCCGCCGGCCGCGACCACGGCCGCGTCGTCGCCGATGCCCACCAGCAGCTGGAGACCCTCGGCCAGCGGCGGCCCCAGCGATTCTGCCTGCTTGCGAATCCATTTGTGCAGCAGGTATTCGCCGACGGCGATCAGCCGCGTGTCGTCGGAGACCTCATCGATCGGGCGCCGCCCGCTGTGCTGCAGCTCATAGCGAAGTTCCAGCGCCTCGTTGTCCAGGCCGACCTGGCGGTACCGTTCCTCAGCCTCCTGGAGGTGCCGGCTGGACTGCTGGCTGGCCTCGTCTTCGGGCGATGTGCTCTTGCGCGCGTAGGCCCGGGCCAGGGCGGCGTGCGCGCGGGCCAGCGCGGGCCAGGCCCCTCGCGGGTTGAAGATCTGCCGGGCCTCCTGATAATGCCGGATGGCCTCGTCGAGGTCGCCCAGCGCCTCATAGAGCTCGCCGAGGTTGAGCTGGGACAGGCCGCAGGTGTACTGCTGCCGGTGCCTGATCCGGATGCGCAGCGCCTTGTTGAGGTATTCCTCCCCGCGGACCAGGTCCTCATGGCGCTGCGGAACCTGCCGGGCCCAGGCCAGGCCGAGCCAGTTGTACACCTGGGCGATCCGGATCGGGTTCTCGAAGAGCAGCAGGACCTCCAGCGCGGACTCGGCCTGCTCGGTGGGAACCGTCACGCGCATCAGGACGCCGTCGCCCTGTTCCAGCGTGGCGTCCACCAGCTCGAGCACGGCGGACAGGTACTGCATGGCCGGGTTGGTCTCGCCGGCCCGGCCCTGGAGGAACCGCTGGGCGTCGTTGAGCGAGCGGCGGGCCCGCCTGCCGTCCTGGCGCGCTATGTAGAGGCCGGCCAGCTCCCGGTGGCAGTCGGCCAGGAGAAGCCGGTTGGGCGCGTCCCCGCTCGGCCGCTGGGCCAGGAACTCGGCGACGCCGATCGTGCGCTGCAGGACGCGGTCGGCCTCGTCGAACTCGCCGCGCACCCGCAGCAGGTTGCCGAGGACCCGCCCCGCCTGGACGTAGCCGATCAGGTGCTCCAGCCGGCGGAACTCCGTCTGGTGCTGCTCCACCTCCGGCTGAATCTCGTCCGGCCGCTTGTCGCCGAGCTCGTACTCGAGCACGAGTTTCTCCAGCTCCAGCTGGAGCCGGAGCACCCGGTTATCCTCCTGCAGCTCGCCCTCGGTCGCTCGCAGCTCGTCCTGGATGACCTCGACCGCCCTTCGCCAGTCGCCGTAGAAGCGCAGGGCGAGCGCGTACCGGTACACCGCCTGCAGCCGGAGCGGCTCGGTCTCATGCAGCTCACGGGTGGCGAGCTCGTACGCTTCCCTGATCAGGTCGGCGACCTCGCTGGAACAGCAGATCCGGTCGTTCAGCACGTCGAGCGGGCAGCCGTGATTCTTCAGGTGCGCCTGGCTCAGCAGGACCTGCACCTGCGCTCTCGCGGCCGCGGCGTCGTCGAGCCCGGCCTGGCCGGGCTGGCGGGGTGCGCCCTGCACGACCTGGTCGACCGGCACGACGAGCACGTCGTCCGGGGGCGTCGGGCTCCCGCGGCCAGCGACCAGGAACGCCGGAACGCCGGGCTGGGAGTTCTCGAACTGCCGCCGGACCAGGCTGTGCGGTTCCGCGGAGGCTCGCGTCCACAGCAGCACGCGGGGGAGCCGCGCCGCCTCCGGCGACTCGGCGATGCGGTGGTCGCGCCTCCAGCCGGGCCGGGCCCGCAGCAGCTCGTGGCCGAGCCGCTCGTCCTCGATGTCGTAGAACAGGAGGGCACGCTCCAGCCGCAGCGCGTCCTCGCCGCTGATCGGCGCCCGCGCGCCGGTGTCGGGCTGATCCCGCATGTCTTTGCTCGCCCCCTCCTGTGATCAACCGCCGTGCACGCCGAGATCGAGTACCGGGCCAACCAGGGCTTCCGCCTTCTCGATCATCTTGGCCACCCCCGAGGCCGGCGCGCCGTCACTCGCGCCGTAAGCGGCGAAGAACGCCAGGGCGTCCCGGCTCGCGACCGAGCGGCGCCAGTGCGGATCCCGCTCGGTCCCGGTCGCGGCCCGCAGCCGGGCCAGGACGAGGTCGGACGGCGCGTTGACTCCCTGGAAGTCCTCGCGCGGTCCCCGGATCGCCCGCACCGGGAAACCGTCCGCGGTCAGCTGGCCGACCAGGTCGGTGAACTGGTACTCGCGTCTCGGGTTCGCGTTCGTGATCTTCGCCAGGGATCGCAGCGCCGGCTCGTGGCGGAAGCCATAGAGCCCGCCGTCGCCCTCATCGCTGCGGGCGCTGTGCCCGAGGCGAGGCTGCTCGATGCGCAGCACCCGGCCGCGGCCGTCGCGGACCACCCGGCCCGAGTTTCCCTCGGCCGGGGTGAAGGTCGACAGCCGGAGCACCCCGTCCGCGTCCGGCGGCGGTTCCAGGACCCGCCGGAACGAGTCGGCGGCGAGGAACGGCGCGTCCGAGTACGAGAGCACCACCGTCCCGTGCTGGCCGGCCAGCGCGGCCAGCGCGGTGATGGCGGAGTGACCGGTTCCCTGCGCCTCGCCCTGGACCTGGACCGCCCCGAACCTGGACAAATACCCGGCCTGGACCTCGGCCCGGTACTTGAGCACGAAGATCGTCTGCGTGATCCCGGCTGCCCTGGCCGCGCGGACGACCCTCTCGATCATCGGGACGCCGGCCACGGGGATCAGCCCCTTGGGTATGGTCGATCGAAGCCGGGTGCCCCGGCCCGCGGTAAGGACGATCAGGACCGGCCGGCCCGGGTCGTGGCGCCCGAGGTCGACGGCCTCGGACGTCACCCGGTCGGCCAGCCGGACGGCCGGGCCCTCCAGGCTGGCCGCCGGGCCGAACTGGGCCACGCGGGCGCGCACGGCCATGTTGCGCAGCAGCCGGTGGACCAGATCGGCGGAGGCGGGCATCAGCTGCTCCCGCAGCGCTAGCAGGTCCCGCGGCGGCAGGCCGGCCTCGCCGAGTTCCTCGATCAGGGCCAGGTCGGCCAGGCAGATCTGCAGTGCCTCGCCGCAGGCGAACGCGGCCAGGTTCGCCTCGCGCAGCGCCGTCAGGAACGCGGCCGTCAGCCAGCGCAGGCAGTCGGACGAGAGCTGGGTCCGCAGCAGCGTGCCGGCCAGCCGCTCGATCCAGCGGCCGTAGCCGGCCGGGTCGTCCGACAGCCACGCGTCGAGCTCGGCGAAGTGCGCGGCCTCACGATCCCCGGCCGGCAGCGGGCAGCCGTCGCTGAGCGCCTCGAAGACCTGCCCGAAGCTCCTTCCGCCCGCCAGGTAACCAGGCGGCGGCAGCCGCGAGGAAAGCCTCACAGCAACCGTCTCCAGGACGCCGCGACCTTCGCGAACGCGTCCGCGTACTGCCGGATGACCTGTTCGCAGGACCCGGAGAACGTCGGCAGGCTGAGCAGCAGGGGGTAGGTCTGCTCGGCCGCCGGGCAGTCGCTGACCGGCGGCGGCTGCTCATCCAGTGATTCCGCCCACGGCAGGCTGAGGTGGCGCGCCTGCGCCCGGGTCAGGCGGAACAGCGGCAGGGTGTGCAATGGCGGCGACCCTGGCCGCTTGACCTGCACGCCTTCCGCCCGCAGCGCCGCGATGAACGAGGGCATCGGCAGGCCGCCGAGTTCCTCGCTGACGTAGCGAGGCTTGAAGCCGTACCAGCCGCCGCGCGTCGTTCCGACCCTCGTCACCGGCGGCCGCACGCCCGGCACCTCCTCCAGCAGGCGAGCCAGAAGATCCAGGTTGGCCGCGCGCTGCGCGTTCCGCCCGTCGAGCCTGCGCAGTTGCTGGTTGGCGATGGCGGCGGCCAGGGGGTGCATCCGGTATTTATGCCCGAACCCGGTTTCCACGAATGGGAGCAGATCCTGGTCGCTCACCTCGTCCTTGATTCGGCGGCCGAAATGCCCCAGCATGAGCGCCCGCTCGTAGACCGAGCGGGATGACGTTATCAGAACCCCGCCCTCACCGGCGACGATGGGCTTATGGCCCTCGAGGCTGAAGCATGCCGCACTGCCAAAGGTGCCTACCTTGCGCCCGTCAATGGTCGCCCCGTGCGCGTGCGAGCAGTCCTCGACGATCGGTATCCCGTATCGTTCGCCGATCTTCATCAGCGCGGGCATGTCGGCCGGGTGACCCCACATATGGGTGACGACGATCGCACGGGTTCGCGGGCCGATTCTCTCCGCCACCGAGTCAGGACTGGCGTTGAGGCTGACCGGGTCCATATCCGCGAATACCGGCCTCGCCCCGCACTGCAGCAGCGGCACCACGGTGGCCAGGAACGTGTAGGTCGGTACGATCACCTCGTCGCGTGGTCCTATGCCCAGGCCGAAGTAGGCCGCGTGCAGGGCCGACGTTCCCGAGTTCTGGGCGATGGCGTAAGGCGCCTCGTTGTCATGCCGGTGATAGTCGGCGAACGCGTCCTCGAACTCGGCGATGATGCCTGACCGGTCGTAGATGGACAGGATGCCGCGGTTCATGAGGTCGACCACGGCCTCGATCTCTTCGGTTCCGATCAGCGGCCAGTCGCGCTGCCATTCGATCGTTACCGCACGCGGGCCGCCATGTATCGCCAGTTCCTCGGCCTGCACCTGCCACCGCCTTCCGCGCCGGACGCTCGACCCTTGTCAGGCCGCGACCGGCTCGCACGCCCCCGCGCTCACCCGAACGCGGCGAGAAACTTCGCCCATGCCGCCATTGTCTCCTCCTGGCGGAGCTGGTCATCCCAGAATTGCGGTACCTCTATTCGCCGCTCGCCATCGGCGAGCAGCACCACCGGCTCCCGGACCACCTTTCCGATCTCATACAACTCGGCCCCGTGTTCGCGGAACATCCGCTTCGCCTCGGCAACGGCCTCGCCCCGGACCGTGAAGCCGTGCAAGAGCGGTGAGTCGTAGCCCGGGTCGAAAGCGATCAGCCTGGGCTGGCGCCGCAGTATGTCCGCGGAGCCGGGCATCACCGGCCACAGCAGCGGGAGGTTCCTGATCGTCGCGCGGGAAACCGGGAGGGCGGAGGCGTCGATGACGCAGCCGACCCCGCTGCGCGACACCAGCGTGTGCAGGTACTCGACCAGCCCGTCGCTCAGGTCCATCCCCGAGGTGAAGAGCCCGGCCTCCGCCGTGGCCGCCACGGCCGACGCCGCGCCGACCGGCATCTGCTTGTACCGGCGGAACGTCTCCCGGTCGCCGGGATAGATCTGATCCTCCAGCCCGTTCCTGCGGACCTGGTACTCCAGCCAGCCCAGGCCCATCTCCCCGGTGACCATGACCCGGTCGCCCGGCCGCGCCCCCGACCTGCGTACCACCGCATGCCGCGGCACGATCCCCCACGCGACTCCGACCGTGGCCAGCGTGCCGCGGTCCAGGTTGCCGCCCTCGTAGTCCGCGCCGCACGCCCGCAGGACATCGCCGATGCCGGCGGCCAGCGACCTGACGTCCTCGACCTCGGTATCGCCGGGGGCCGCCAGGCTCAGCGAGAATCCGCGGCACCTGGCGCCCATGGCGATGATGTCGTTGCAGGTCACGCCGGCCACCCATCGGCCATAGAAGCGGAACGGGTCGATGTCGGTGTCGGCATGACGGACGAACGAGGGCTGATCGACGGAATAGACCAGGTGCGGCAGGCCCGGCACGCCCAGCACGTCGGCAAGGTCCACGATGACGGCGTCGTCGAAGGCGTCCGTGGCCGCGGTGGTGGCGAACGGCCCGAGCACGTCCTGTATGAACCGCTTCTCCTGCCAGTCAGTCAGCCGCATCGCGAAGCTCCCCCCGCTCACTCGCCGCGCGGCCGTAGGCATGCTCGAGGAACTCGAGGGTCCTGATGTGGCGCCTCAGCTGGCCGACACCGGACACGCCGTGGAGGAAATCGCGCAGCGACCGTGAATCGGAGGCCTCGTCGAGCGGCACCCGGTAGGTGCGAGGCTCGCGCCCGGTCCGGTGCAGCGAGATGCGCGCCACGGACGGCTTCTTGCGTTCCCTGACGATGCTTACCTCGCCCAGCGACCCGCGCACCTGCAGTACCTCCCGCGGGTGCCGGTCGACCAGCCGGATATCGAGCCTGGCCTCGACGTCGCCCGCGACGCACGATATGTCGGCCTGGTTCTCCACCCGGAGCGTGTCGCATCTCAGGTAGGCCGCGGTGACGTCGAAGTTGCCGCTGGGCGGGTCCAGAAGCCAGTGCATGGCCCCCGCGGTGTGGTAGCCGAGGTCCAGCAGCACGCCGCCGCCCGCCAGTCGCGGATCGTTGCGCCAGGTGTCGGCGAAGCGCGGGGCCGGGACGATCGAATCGTGATATCGGACCTCTAAAATCTTGCCGATATGGCCGGACTGAATGATGGTCCTGACCCGGCGCAGATCCTCACGGTAGACCCGCTGTTCAGAAGCGAAAAGACGGCGTTTGGCCGCCTGCTCTAGGGTGCGGGCTTCGGTGGCCGTGCAGGCCAGCGGCTTTTCGACAAAGGTCGGGAAACCGCAGGAAAGGGCCAGGATGCCGTGCTCGAAGTGAAGACCGCTCGGCGAGGAGATGATGACCGCATCCGGATCCGCGGTAAGCAGGCTCTGGGTGGTGAGGCGCTCGGTCAGTATGGGCACCGGGCCCTGGCCGGCCCCGGCCGCGACCCGGCTCAGCGCCTCGGGATCGGGGTCCGCGGCGAGCACGACGTGAGCATTAGCATCACGGAGGGTGGGGGCCAGCGACGATTCAAATCTATGCCCGCAACCGACCAGGGCGACACGCCTATGAATGGCCGATTTGCGTCGCGGCGGCCCGTTACCGGAACAGTCCTGCGGGCGCCCTGGAAAGATCACCCTGGTTCCGCCCCCTGGCTGGATGTTCTGGACGGGCCACCACACATCGGACGACTGTGAGGCCACTGTACACGCGGGTTTCGGCTCCGTCGAGACCTCGGTTCGGCGGCCATATCGCTGTAACATGCTGGCAGAGGACCATGTGAATTCTCCTCTGCGGCGGCTGCTGACTGGCTGATCTTCGGGCAGGGGGAGGCACGCGGCGCAGCACGCCGGCCGGACGAGCGCAGGGGGGGAAGGACCGGAATGGACCGTATTCTGGCCAGGGCACACCAGGTAGCGATCGAGGCGGTGGCCCGCGCCCGCGAGGCGGCGTCCGAACGAGCGCGCAGCATGGTGACGGTTGCGGCCAAAGGGCCCCAGGGTGATGTCATCACCGATATCGATCAGCGATCAGAATGCATGATGATCGATGCGATCAAAAGCGCTTTTCCTGACCACGCCATCGTCTCCGAGGAGACCGGCGAGCTGACCGGCTCCCACGAATGGGTCTGGCACATAGACCCGCTCGACGGCACGAATAACGTAGCTCTCGGCCTCCCCCTCTTCGGCAGCTGCATAACCCTCTGCCACGTGAACGAACCGGTGGTCGCGGCCATATACGCGGGCCACGAAGACGCCATCTACTCGGCCGTCAAGGGCCGGGGCGCGGTCAGGGACGGAATTCCCGTCGGCCTCAAGAACGGCGGGCCGCCGGAGCGGCTGACCGTGTCCTGGATTCAGGGCTACGCCGTCAAATCCGACGATCCGGTCCGGCGCAGGGCACTGGAAGCGCTGGAGCGGCGGTTCAAGCGAACGCTCGGTCTGTGGGCACCCTCGGTGGACTGGGCCTTACTGGCCAAGGCCCGCATCGGCGCCGTCATCTCCTATGAGAACGAGCGGGAGGACTTGCTGGGCGGGGTTTTAATCGCGGTCGAGGCGGGCGCGATCGTCACCGACTTCAGCGGCAAGGCGGTGACCGACGTGTACAACAACTCCCAGCTCGTCATCGCGGCGCCCAAGGTCTCCGCCGACATAGCCGCGGCGCTGTCCGAGCGGACCTGACGCCGGGCCTGGTCAGGCCTCTCCCCTCGACCACCGATCGGCCTGATCCCGCTCCTTGCGCCCCGGCCAGGTGGTCCCCGCATCCGGCTGAGCCTCGGCCCGCGACGCCGGCCCATCGGCCGCGGCCCGCTCGCCCGCGATGGACCTGAGCAGTTCCAGCAGCGCGTCCGGCGTGCTGGCGATGCGGGCCCCCAGCTTCTCAGCCAGGCGCAGCCGGGCCGGGGTGACCCGGCCGGTCAGGAAGATCGCCGGTCCGGCATAGATGTCCTGGTTCCGGAATGCCTCGAGATCATCGAGGCCCGCGTTGTCGTCGTCGCCCCGGGAGATGCCGGAGACCAGCACGTCCGGCTGCAGGTCCCGCAGCCGCTCCCGCGCCGCGGCGCCGTCGGGCACGGCCTCCACCACGGCTCCCAGGCTGATCACCCGCAGCCGCTCGGACGCCGCGAACCGCCCGTCGTCGTCGACCCACAGGACGAGCAGGCCCGACAGCGAGGAATCCTGGCCCGGGCGCACCCCCGGGCCGGGCACCAGGGGCGGCGGCGCCGTGACCAGCTGCTGGCGCTGGAGCAGGTGCCGCAGCTCGTCGAAGTCCTCGCGGTCGCTCAGGCTCCGCAGCAGCGATACGAACTCGTTGTCCCTGGCCAGCGGCGGGTAGCTGACCGGGAGCTGCTCCTCGAGCAGGCTCAGGTCCTCCGGGCTGTACGCGCTGAGCGGCGGTGGTACGTTGTGCGCCTCGAAGTAGTCCCGGTCGGTCTCGGCGGGCTGCTTGCGCAGCTGAAACCTGGTGCGTATGTCAAGGTAGCCGAGGAACTCGGCGGCGATGTCCTGAGCGCTCGGGTTGGCGATCACGCGGTAGAAGTCCGCGTAGAACTGGCGCATCAGTATGACCACGATCAGCGCCTCGGCGCCAAAGCGCTTCCAGTCCGGGTTGAGCTGGTACTCGAGGACGAAACTGTTGATGAGGCGCTTGATGCGCCTCGGGTTGCGCTCGGTCCTGTCGATGACGATCTTCTTGACCGAGGCGCTGAAGAACTCCCCGGTTCCTGACTCTTGGGCGTAACGATCGATCAGCCGGCTGATCTGGTCGTCGAACGGCACGGGCTTGCTGTACGTGACCTGTATGATCTTCTCCATGTAATTCGTGCCGACGATGCTTTGCGGCAGCTGGCCCGCGGCGGCGACGACCCGGCCCAGTATGTCCTGGTCGCAGCCCACGATAAAGGCAATGCCGGGGACGTCGAGGTAGAGCTTGATCGCCTCGCAGACCTCCAGTATGACCTCGTCCGAGCAGCGGTCGAGGTCGTCGATGAAGACCACCAGCGTGCGCCCTTCGGGCGTGCGCTTCGTCCCGCGCCGCCACTGCGCGAACATCGAGGCGATCTGCTGGCGGATTTCGTTACGTGAGTGGGCGTCGACCGACAGCCGGTTCCACATCTCGTCGACGACGCGCGTGAGATGGAAGTAGCTGGCGAATATGATGAGCCCGATCCTCGTCGCGGCGAGCAGCTGCTGTCGCGACATTATTTTCCGCAGGCCGCTTCTCAGGACATTCTCGTCGAGGTTGACAAGCACCGATTTGATAAGGCCGTTGAGTGCGTCGGCGTCCTGCGCCGTCCAGGCGTTGAACCAAACCGGCTGCATGTCATTCCGCCTGCTCAGCTCGGCCTGTATCTGCAGCATGAGACTGCTTTTGCCCATCCCCCATCCGGCGTCGATGGCCAGCGTGAACGGGGTCGAGTCGCGCGAAGCCTCGATCAGGCTGGCCAGGCTGGCCGCCGCCTCGCGCGTCCCAAGGATGTCGTCGCCGTCGGAGTCCTGCGCGGGCAGGTCATTCAGCAGGAAGAACCTGCTGACGGCCGCAGACTCTGGCAAGCCGATTCCTCCTCGGTAGGTGACATGGGGGAGCGTCGAATGGATCGGTCGGCTCGGCCCTCTGGCTGGGCTCCAGCGAATCGCCTTCCAGTTCGCTTGTCCAGTACGGGCAAACCCTGTGTTTCAATAGGCTCGTGATTGCCTCGGGATCGGCCGCCGGACCGGGATCGCTCACCTGGCTATGGATCCTCATCGCCGCCGTCGCGGTGGTCGCCGTGGTCGTTCTGGCGCTGGTCGCACGCCGCGCGGGCGGCTACGTCGGCCCGGGCACAGTGGTCGTCGGCGGCTGGCTTTCCCTGGCGATCGAGGCCTATGAGCAAGGACTGGCCCTGCACGCGGCGGTGAGCGCGGCCTCGCGACCGGACGCGCCGGACTCCGGGGACCCCGCCGCGCGCTGGGACGGCATCCAGCGCCACGCCGACGACCTCGCGCGGCAGCTCGATGCCCTGCGGAGCGTGGCGCCCGAGGTCGAAGACCGGGACAGGGTCAGCGACGCGCTCGGGTCGCTCCAGGAACTCCGGTCGGCGATCGGCGACGAGCAGGCCCGCGGCGGGTCCGACGCCGCCCGCGCGGAGGTCATCCAGGCCAGGCTGGGCGCGTTCGAGGCGTCGCTGCGCCGGCTGCGCTCACCCGAGCAGCACCTCTGGTGAATCAGCCGGGCCCGCCGCGGGCCCCCCTCGTGCCCGCGGCAGGCCCGCCGGGGTGGCCAGGAAGCTGGCCGCCGCCTCGCCCCCGCGGATATCAGCCGCCGTAGTTGATCAGGTTGAGCGGCGCGGGCGCCGCGTACTCGACGTCGAGCACGAGCCGGCCGCCGGAGAGATGGGCCACCCCCGCGAACGCCGGCCGGTACGGCGCCTGCTGCTGGCCGAGGGCGTCGATCGCCCGCCGCAGCCCGGCCGCGCCGACCGGGCGGCCTGAGCTCGTCTCGATGGCGAGCTCGGCGGCACGCAGCGGCCCGCTCGCTCCGGCTCCCGGCCCCGAGTCGCCGAACGCCACGACCGACACCCGGTCCAGCGTGGTCAGGTACGAGATGATGATCAGCAGCCGGGCGTCGACGCGCCAGGCCTGCAGCTGCCTCCGGGCCGTGGCCGACACCGAGATCTTGGGGCTGACCAGCAGCTCGCTCGTGACCAGCTTCCTCCCGTCCAGGTCGGTGGCCAGCGCCGACCGG
>JASHUI010000487.1:0-4469 GCA_030040095.1 Streptosporangiaceae bacterium
TGCGGGCGACCGGTCATCGAGCCACTCCGGGACGTTCCCGGCGGCTCCCGGCGCAGCTAAGGGCACCCTGTCCGGGGCGCCAGGAGCCGGGGTAGCCGTCATAGTGCGCTCCTCCCAGCCATATTTTCGCCGTCACGTTCGATTAAATTATCATACCATGCCGAGGCCTGCCAGCGATTTACCGGTTTCATGTTCGAAGAATCGCGGAGTGCTCGCCAGACCCAGCAGGTCTGGATAGCCAGAGCGTGCCGGGGAAGGGTGCTCAGCAAGGAGCGTCAGCAGTGGCCTGGCGATGTCACAAATCTGCCGGGGCTTTGGCAGACTGAGGGTCTACGCACAGGGAGGTGACGGCCGTGAGCGTGGCGCCTGCTGAGGTAGAGAAATCGGACACCAGGCAGGAGACGTCTCCTGACTCGCCATGGGTCACGATCGTGTGGAACGACCCCGTGAACCTCATGTCGTACGTGACCTATGTGTTCCAGACCGTGTTCGGCTACGCCAAGCCCAAGGCTGAGAAGCTCATGCTCGACGTGCATCACAAGGGCAAGGCCGTGGTCTCCTCCGGGGCCCGCGAGGCGATGGAGCGCGATGCGGAGACGCTGCACGGCTACGGTCTGTGGGCAACGATCAGTCACGATTCGTGACCGAGACGCCAGAACCGGACGAGGCTGCAAGCCTGGAGGAGTTGATGGCAAGGTTCCGCCGTAACGCGGACGGCGCCACGGCGCGGTTCGCCGTGGTCGAGGCGGCCATCATCCGGGACCTGGTCGGCCAGGTGATAGAGCTCATCGGCGAGGACGGGCTGGACGACGACGCGCTGGACGACGACGACGTGCTGGACAGCGATGCGCTGGACGACGACGCCACCTGGCTCGTCGACGACGCCACATCCGCCGACGCGCCGGACGCGCCCGACGCGCCGGGTCGCCCCGGCAACGGCCTGTCCGACGACGGGCTGGTCGACGCGGACGAACTGGCCGCCATGGTCGGGCTGAGCGAGAACACCGAACTGCCCGACGATCCCGTGCTGGCCCGGCTGTTCCCCGATGCCTACCGCGGGGACCCGGAGGCATCGGGGGAGTTCCGCCGGTACACCGAGCACGGGCTTCGCTCCGGCAAGACCGCCGCGGCGAGGACGGTGCTGGCCACGCTGCCGGCCACCGGAGGGCGGGTCAGGCTGTCCGAGCCGGAGGCCCAGGCCTGGCTCAGGGCGCTCAACGACGTCCGCCTGGCGCTCGGGGTACGCCTCGAGGTCACCGACGACTTCGACGACGAGGTGGCGAACATGGAGTCGGACGACCCGCGCGCCCCCTACATCGGCGTCTACCAGTGGCTGGCGTACCTGCAGGAGACGCTGGTCCGGGCGCTCTCCTGAGCACGGATTACGCTCACGTGCATGCTGACCTTGCCAGGCGCGCTGCGCGCCGCCATCATCGCGCACGCCAGGGCCGACCACCCCGACGAGGCGTGCGGGGTGATCGCCGGCCCCGCGGGCAGCGACCGGCCGGAGCGATTCATCCCGATGACCAACGCCGAGCGATCGCCGACGTTCTACCGGTTCGACTCGACGGAGCAGTTCAGGGTGTGGCGGGACATGGACGACCGGGACGAGGAGCCCGTGGTCATCTACCACTCGCACACCGCGACCGAGGCCTATCCGTCCCGCACCGACATCTCCTACGCCAGCGAGCCCGGGGCGCACTACGTGCTGGTGTCCACGCGCGACCCGGACCAGGTCGAGTTCCGCTCGTTCCGCATCATCGACGGGGTCGTCACCGAGGAGGAGGTACGCGCCGCCGGTGAGGACGACGCCAGGGCGCCCGTCGACACGGCGCCCGTCGACACAGCGCCCGCCGACACGGCGCCCGCCGACGCGGCGCAGGAATGATCCGGGCCCGTCGCGGGTTGGACCGCACGACTTGCCCTTTCACCAGACTGCCCAGACTGCCCTTTCACCAGATTGCCCGGACTGCCTAACTTGGAGCGCTACCCATGGCCATCGAGGTACGGATCCCGACGATCCTGCGCACGTACACCGGCGGGGCCAAGTCGGTCGAGGGCTCGGGCGACACGCTGGCCGACCTGATCGCCGACCTGGACTCACGCCACGGCGGGCTGCAGGAGCGGCTGGTGGACGCGTCCGGCCTGCGCCGGTTCGTCAACGTTTACCTCAACGACGAGGATGTGCGGTTTCTCGGCGGGCTCGAGGCGCCGGTCAAGGACGGCGACACGGTCACCGTGCTCCCCGCCGTGGCCGGAGGCTCCCGCTAGCCGCCGACGGGTCCTATGCGCTACGACTCGCTGCTCGACTCGCTCGGCAACACCCCCCTGATCGGGCTGCCGCGGATGTCGCCCGAACCGACGGCGCGTCTGTGGGCCAAGCTGGAGGACCGCAACCCGACCGGATCGGTCAAGGACCGGGCGGCGTTCTTCATGGTCGCCCAGGCCGAGAAGGAGGGACTGCTCAGGCCCGGGTCGACCCTGCTCGAGCCGACCTCGGGGAATACCGGCATATCGCTGGCCATGGTCGCGAAGCTGCGCGGCTACCGGATGATCTGCGTGATGCCGGAGAACACCTCGGCCGAGCGCCGGCAACTCCTGGAGATGTACGGCGCCGAGATCATCTCCTCTCCAGCCGCGGGCGGATCCAACGAGGCGGTGCGGGTGGCCAGGCAGCTGGCGGCCGACCATCCCGACTGGGTCATGCTGTACCAGTACGGCAACGAGGCCAACTCGCTGGCGCACTACGAGACCACCGGCCCGGAGATCCTGGCCGACCTGCCGACGGTCACGCACTTCGTGGCCGGGCTCGGCACCACCGGAACCCTGATGGGCACCGGCCGCTTCCTGCGCGAGCGGGTCCCCGGGGTCCAGATCGTCGCCGCCGAGCCGCGTTACGGCGAGCTTGTCTACGGCCTGCGCAACATCGACGAGGGCTTCGTGCCCGAACTGTACGACGAGTCGATACTGACCTCGCGTTTCTCGGTGACCTCCGTGGACGCGCTGCGCCGGACCCGGGAGCTGCTGGACCGGGAGGGCCTGTTCGCCGGGATCTCGTCCGGCGCCGCGCTCCACGCGGCGCTGGCCATGGCGAACAAGGCGGTCGCCGCGGGCCAGGAGGCCGACATCGTGGTCATGATCGCCGACGCTGGCTGGCGGTACCTGTCCACCGGCGCCTACTCCGGGACGCTGGCCGAGGCCGAGGCCAGCCTGGAAGGCCAGCTATGGGCCTGAACCCGCGGACGACGGCCCGAGGAAACACGCCATGACCGACTTCGACGAGGCGATCGCCGTCCGCCGGTGCGGCGAGGGACGCTACCAGGTCCGGTTCGACGAGCGTTTCGCGATCGTGGCCCAGGGCGGGGCCGTCCCCCCGGCGATGAACGGCGGCGTGACGATCGCGATGGTGCTGCGCGCGGTGCTGGACAGCTCTCCCCTTCCGCATCCGGTCGCGACCAGCGCGCACTTTCTGCGCGTGCCCAAGCTCGAGCCGGCCGAGGTCGAGGTGACCTGGCTGAAGCACGGCCGGACCGCGGCGACCGCCCGCGCCGCGCTGGTCCAGCACGGCCAGCCGGTGCTGGACGTGACCGTGACCACGGGAAGCCTGCCGGCCAGCCCGTCGGCCAACGGCGAGCTGAGCTGGACCGGCGAGCCGCCGCGGCTGCCGCCGATCGAGGAGTGCGTCAACCTCGGCCCGTGGCCGGGCACGGTCGGCGCCGACGGCACCGCCGGGTACGCGGCCCACGTGGACCTGCGGCTGGACCCGGCCACCACCGGCTGGCGGCGGGGCGACCCGGCCGGGATCCCGGAGATGCGCGGCTACTTCGGCCTGCGCGAGGAGCGCGATCCCGACGCCTACCTGCTCGCGCTGGCGGTGGACTCGCTGCCGCCCGTGGTGTTCGGCCTGGGCGCCGCGGGCTGGGCCCCGACCGTGGAGCTCACCTGGCACATGCGGGCGGTCCCGGCGCCCGGGCCGCTGCAGGTGGCGGCCAGGTGCCGGCACGTCAGCGGCGGGTGGTTCGACGAGGAGGCCGAGGTCTGGGACGCGGCCGGCCAGCTTGTGGCCCAGAGCCGTCAGCTCGCCCGGGTCGGCCGCAGCAGCCGCCGCCGCGAGGGCCAGCGGCGCTAGGGCACGCTCCTGATCCGCCATACCAGAATCGAGCCGAGGAACGCCACAATCGCGGTGCCGGCGAACAGCGTCGGGTAGCCGCCCAGCGACACCAGGGGCGCGGCGATCAGGGCGCCGATCGCCGATGGGCAGACGATCGCGATGTTGATCACGCCAAGATCCTTGGCCCGGTCCCGGGCGGCGGGAAGCACCTGGGTGATCAGCGCCTGGTCGACGGCCAGGTAGGCGCCGAAACCGATGCCGAACAGGACCGCGGCGCCGATCGCCGCGTTCCAGGTCTCCACGAACGTGAGCAGCAGCGCCGCGGCGGCGATCAGCGTGCCGGACACGGTGACGATCA
>JASHUI010000488.1:0-3437 GCA_030040095.1 Streptosporangiaceae bacterium
CGGCCAGCACGCCCGCCAGGCCGGCCGCGACGCCGAGCAGCACCGCCTCGGCCAGCACCGGCCGCACCACCTGCCACCTGGTGGCGCCGCGCGCCCGCAGCAGCGCGGACTCCTCCTCGCGCAGGCTGGCCAGCAGCCGTGCGGCCAGCACCAGTCCGGCCCCGGCGACCAGCAGCAATTCCAGTGCGCCGATCGTGAACAGCGATCGGGTCAGCACGACGGTGCTGGCGATGCCGGCCAGGCTCTGCGGCAGGCCCGAGGTTACCTTCAGCCCGTCAGGGAGGACGACGGCCACCTGCGATACCGCCGCGCTGGTGCTGGCGGCGAGCGCGTCGATGTTTCCCCGAGCCATCGCCTGTGCCTGCGGCAACACCAGCCACGAGGCCTGGCTCGCGGTGAGCGCGCCGCCGAACGCGGCCGGGTTCACCACCGCGGGCCCGTAGCTGACGTAGGAGGTCTGCTGGATGATCGCCGCATAGCTGAGGGAGGAACCCTGGACGCCAACCCCTGAGACGGGCAGCAGATCAAGTCCCCAGTACGGCGACGCCGGATCCTTGGGCCGGAACAACCCGGTGACCTGCATCGAGGTCGGCGCCCCCGACTGGGTGGTGCCCGTCAGCACCGAGCCTGGCGTCAGGTGCAGCCGGCTGGCCGCCGTGACGGGCAGCGCCACGGGCAGCGGACCGCCGTCGTGCGGCGGACCCGGCCATGAGCCGGCGGTCAGCGTCGCCTGGGCGCCGATCCCTTGCAGCGACGCGAGCTGGATCTGCGAGATGACCGTAGGGGTAACGCAGCCGGGGAAGCGTGACGACTGGATCTGGGCCGACGGGCAACTCGTCGGGTGCGTGATGGTCGGCGACGGGAGCTGGATCGGGTCCGCCCACAGCGCGCTGTCCATCTCGAAACCGACCCCCGGCCAGGCCTTGCTCAGCGTGGCGCGGATGAATCGCGAGTAGGAGGCGGCCTGGCCGGCATCGGCCAGGCCGTTGACCGCGACCGAGCGGCCCTGCGGGTCGGCCAGGATGCTCAGCGCTCCGGTCGGGACCGCCTCGGCCGCGAAGGCCCAGAGCACGGCCGCGAGCCCGGTGGTCAGCAGGACCGTGACCGCGACGCAGGCCAGGAGCACCCATGAGGACCTGGCCCGGCGGACAACGAAGGACACCCCCAGCCCGCGCACCGGTCGCCCCTATCCGTCGCTGATGCCGACGACGGACCCATCCTCGAGCACGATGACCTTGTCGGCCAGGTCGATCAGCGCCTCGTCGTGGGTGGCGACCAGGGCGGTGACCCCCTCCGAGCGCACCACGCTGTGCAGCAGCTCCATGATCTGCCGGCCGGTCTCCAGGTCGAGCTGGCTGGTCGGCTCGTCCGCGATCAGCAGGCCGGGCCGGCCGGCCAGCGCGCGGGCGATGGCCACCCGCTGCTGCTGGCCGCCGGAAAGCTCATCCGGGCGGTGCGCGGCATGGCTGGACAGCCCGGTGAGCGCGAGCATGGCCGCGACCCGTTCCCGGCGCTCGCCGGGCCGCACGCCCGCGATCCGCAGCGGGATCCCGACGTTCTCCGCCGCGGACAGCATCGGCACCAGCCCGAAAGACTGGAAGATGAAGGCGATCCTGTCCCGCCGCAGCGCCAGCCGCTCCCGCTCGGTCATCCGGCTCACCTCGCGGCCGTCCACCCACACCTGGCCGGCCGTGGGGTTGTCCATGCCGCCGATGATGTTCAGCAGCGTGGTCTTTCCCGAGCCTGATCGCCCGCGCAAGGCGGCGAGCTGACCGCGCTCCACCGTGAACGACACCCCGCGCAGGGCGTGCACGGCGGTATGACCGCCGCCGAATGTCCGGAAGATGCCCTCCGCCGCCACCATGGCCCGCGGCGGCTGGCCGGCCCTGCCGGTGCCGTGGGCCGACTGCGTCGGGGCGGAGTTCATGCTGATCCCTTACCGAGGTAGCCACTCGCCCGGTCAGCGACCCGTGCGGCGAGCCACCGTTCTTGCGGCGCAATCCGTTAGGAACGTCGCGAGCAATTCGGCCGCGCAACACAAACGTTACTTTGAACCATACACAAGCCGGACAGGGTCCCGGCAAAGTCCGGTGGCTGCAGCTCACGGGTTCGTAACTGCTGGCCATTTGTCGTGGCGCCCGGCCGGCCGTATGGTTCGCTGCCGGGTTATCTGGGCGCGCTGGCCAGGGACCAGACCTGCTGGATAGTGCTGTAGTCGATGACCACGATTCCCTCCTGCTGGAGGAGCTCGCGGGCCTCCCTCGATGTCAGGAACTCATAGTCGGTCTGGCGCACGCGCCAGCCAGGATCTATGGCCTGCGACTCCTCGTTGCCCAGGCCGGGGTGCACTGCCCACTCGCTGAGGCCAGCCGGCAGGTCGTGCAGCAGCTTGGCGTACCGGGCCGCCTTGCCGTCGATGTCGAGACTGAAGCTGTCCAGGAATTCGTGATCGGTAACCGGCAGGCCGCGCTGCCGCAACTTCCGGCGTCCGGGCTCGAGCCAGATCCGCACCGCCAGGCCATGCTCCCTGGCTAGTGCCAGGGTCATGTCGAGGATGTCGTCGCGTCCGCCATCGGCCAGGCAGTGCCAGTCCAGGTGGGTCGGCGTCAGCCCGGCACTGGCCACGGCGTTGACCTGCGCTCGGAACTCGAGCTCCACCTCGTCGAGACGAGCCCGGGCGAGCAGCTGAGGGACCTGGGCGGGTGCGAACAGCTCGCCCGTCTCGCTGAGCAGCGAGGACACCTTCTGCCGCGCGGTCAGCGGTCCCCACCGGTAGTGCGTCGTGTCGCAGAACAGCGTGAGATGGATCCCGAACGGGATCTCCGGCCGCTGGCGGAGCAGGTCCATGGCGTGCAGCGCCCACGGGCATGGCACCATCAGGCTGCACGAGCTGGCGATTCCTTCCTCGATCGAGCGGATGACCGCCGCGTTGACCGCGTGGTACATCCCGAAGTCATCCAGGTTGATGATGAGTACCCGGGCATCAGGAGGGAAACCCAGCAGCTCGCTCGACCAAGCCGAGGGCGCGCCGGCCGCAGGCTCCCAGGCATGTCCGTCCATACCCTCAAGTATCGGGGTGCCAGCAAGCCGTTTCCTGTGCCGATCGGGGGATCGCGACACGCCGGTGAGGCGCGGGCAGCATGGCCAGCCTCCGCAACCTCATGATCACAACCCTGACATCCGCCATGGACACCATGCCTATCGTGGTATGACCGGCGGCTGGCACCCTAAGGAGAACGGACATGGACCTGCGCTGGTCGCAGCGAGAGGAGGCGTTCCGGGCCGAGGCCCGCGCGTGGCTCGAGGCGAACGTGCCACGCGACCTGCCCCCGGCAGATACCCGGGCGGGCTTCGCCGCCCACGTCGACTGGGAGCGCGCTCTGCATGACGCCCGGTGGGGCGTGGTCGCGTGGCCCGAGCGGTACGGCGGCCGCGGC
>JASHUI010000489.1:0-6372 GCA_030040095.1 Streptosporangiaceae bacterium
CAGGACGCGGGCGCCAAGATGGTGCACTGCGCGCCGAACACCTCGTCCCAGATCGTGTCCAAGTCGGTGGCCAGGGCGGGCGGCCGGACCTCCTACCGCGGCCTGGTCCAGGTGCAGGAGGGCGCCGCGCACGCCAAGTCCACGGTGAAGTGCGACGCGCTGCTCGTGGACACGGTCAGCCGCTCCGACACCTACCCCTACGTGGACGTCCGCGAGGACGACGTGGAGATGGGCCACGAGGCGACGGTGTCGAAGATCTCCGAGGACCAGCTCTTCTACCTGATGAGCCGCGGCATGACCGAGGACGAGGCCATGGCGACGATCGTTCGCGGCTTCGTCGAGCCGATCGCGCGCGAGCTGCCGATGGAGTACGCCCTCGAGCTGAACCGGCTGATCGAGCTGCAGATGGAAGGGGCGGTCGGCTGATGTCGGCACTGCAGGGGGCGGTCGAGGCCGGCGCCCCGGTCTCTCGGCTGCACTCGCGTCAGTCCTTTGACCTCGCGGACTTCCCGGTGCCGGACGGGCGTGAGGAAGAGTGGCGATTTACGCCCTTGCGCCGTCTGCGCGGTTTGCACACCGACCGTGAGCTGCCCGCTGGGAAGGTCGGGGTTCAGGTCGACCCTGCCCCGAATGTCGCCGTTGAGCTGGCGCAACGCGGCGACCCCCGGATCGGGGCCGCCTTCGTGCCCGCGGACCGCGTATCGGCCCGGGCATTCGCGGGGTTTGACGAGGCCACCGTCCTTACCGTGGCCGGGGGGACCGAAAGCAATGTCCCTTCGTGGGTCTCGGTTCGGGGTGAGGACGCGGGCGGTGCCGCATCCGGGCACATCACGGTCGTCGTCGAGCCTCTGGCGCGCGGGGTTGTCGTGCTCGATTACGCGGGGTCGGCCACGTACGCGGACAATGTCGAGTTCGTGGTGGGAGACGGGGCCGCGCTGTCGGTGGTCTCGCTCCAGGGCTGGGCGGACGACGCGGTGCATCTGTCGCATCACCAGGCGCGGCTCGGGAAGGACGCCTTTGTCTCGCACACGGCGGTGACGCTGGGCGGCTCGGTGGTGCGGCTGGCGCCCTCGGTGCGGTATGCGGGGGCCGGCGGGGACGCCGAGCTGCGCGGGCTGTACTTCGCCGACGCCGGGCAGCACCTGGAGCACCGGCTGTTCGTGGATCACGCCGAGCGCAACTGCCGCAGCCGGGTCAGCTACAAGGGCGCGCTGCAGGGCGCGGACGCGCACGCCGTGTGGATCGGCGATGTGATCATCCGGGCCGAGGCGGCCGGCACCGACACCTACGAGTACAACCGGAACCTGGTGCTGACCGACGGCACCCGGGTGGACTCGGTGCCCAACCTGGAGATCCTGACCGGCGAGGTGGTCGGCGCCGGCCACGCCAGCGCGAGCGGGCGGCTGGAGGACCAGCACCTGTTCTACCTGATGGCCAGGGGGATCCCGTTCGCCGAGGCGCGGCGCCTGGTGATCAGGGGCTTCTTCGACCAGCTCATCACCCAGATCGAGGTGCCCGAGGTACGCAGCCGCGTTTCTGACGCGATAGAGGCCGAGCTGACCCGCTCGCTGGAGAGTGCCGCATGACCGAGCCGGAGACGTACGTGCGGGCCTGCGCGCTCGCGGACGTGCCCGAGGACGGGGCGCTCGGCGTGGAGGTGCAGCGCATGCCGATCGCGATCATACGGGCCGGCGGGGAGATCTTCGCGCTGCGCGATGTGTGCTCGCACGAGGAGGTCCCGCTCTCCCAGGGCGACGTCTACGACCGCACGGTGGAGTGCTGGCTGCACGGCTCGTGCTTCGACCTGCGCACCGGCAAGCCCACCGGACCGCCCGCCACCAAGCCGGTGGCTACCTACCCAGTGAAGACCGACGGCGACGACGTGTACGTCTCGCTGCCCGGCCACCCGAGTCCAGACCAGGAGAGATGATGCCTGCCCAGCCCACGCCAGCCACCCTCGAGATCCGTGACCTGCACGTCAGCGTGACAGAGGCGTCGGGCGCCGAGCGGGAGATCCTGCGCGGCGTCGACCTGACGGTCTCGTCCGGGCAGACTCACGCGATCATGGGGCCGAACGGCTCGGGCAAGTCCACCCTGGCCTACGCGATCGCCGGTCACCCCAAGTACCTGGTCACCCAGGGCTCGGTCACGCTGGACGGCGAGGACGTGCTCGCGATGAGCGTGGACGCGCGGGCCCGGGCCGGCCTCTTCCTCGCCATGCAGTACCCGGTGGAGGTGCCCGGCGTCTCGGTGTCCAACTTCCTGCGCACGGCCGTGACCGCGGTCCGCGGTGAGCCGCCCAAGCTGCGCACGTTCGTCAAGGAGCTGCGCACGGCCATGGACGAGCTGTCGATCGACCCCGCCTTCGCCGAGCGGAACCTGAACGAGGGCTTCTCCGGCGGCGAGAAGAAGCGGCACGAGATCCTGCAGATGCAGTTGCTGAACCCGAAGATCGCGATCCTGGACGAGACCGATTCCGGGCTCGACATCGACGCGCTGCGGGTGGTGTCCGGCGGGATCAACGCGTTCCGCGCCCAGCCCGGGCACGGCGTGCTGCTGATCACCCACTACACCCGGATCCTGCGCTACGTGCAGCCGGACTTCGTGCACGTGTTCGTGGGCGGCCGGATCGTCGAGGAGGGCGGGGCCGAGCTGGCCGACGTGCTGGAGTCGGAGGGCTACGAGCGGTTCGTGAAGGCGGGCGCGGCGGCATGACCCCTCCCACTGACACCACCACGACGGGGCGGCCCGGCACGGCGACCGGGGCCCCGGTCCCGCTCGACGTGGCCGAGATCCGGGCCGACTTCCCGATCCTCGGCCGGGCGGTGCGCGGCGGCAGGCCGCTGATCTACCTGGACTCCGGCGCGACCTCGCACAAGCCCCGTCAGGTCCTCGACGCGGAGCGTGACTTCTACACCATCCACAACTCGGCCGCGCACCGCGGGGCGCACCTGCTCGGCGAGGAGGCCACCGACGCCTACGAGAGCGCCCGGGCCAGGGTCGCGGCCTTCATCGGCGCCGACCCCGGCGAGATCGTGTTCACCAAGAGCGCGACCGAGGCGGTGAACCTCGTCGCCTACGCGGTGAGCAACGCCGCGACCGCGGGCCCGCAGGCCGCGTGGCTGCGGGTCGGGCCCGGCGACGAGGTAGTGGTCACCGAGATGGAGCACCACGCCAACCTGGTCCCGTGGCAGCAGCTGTGCCAGCGGACCGGCGCCACGCTCCGCTGGTTCGGCGTGACCCCCGAGGGCCGCCTGGACCTCAGCAACGCGGCCGAGCTGATCGGGGACCGGACCAAGATCGTGGCGGTCACCCATCAGTCCAACGTCACCGGGACGGTTCCGCCGGTCGGCGAGATCGCCGCGCTGGCCCACGCCCGCGGCGCCCTGGTGGTGGCCGACGGCGCGCAGTCGGTGCCGCACCGGCCGGTCGACGTCCGCGCGCTCGGAGCGGACTTCCTGGCCTTCTCCTCGCACAAGATGCTGGGCCCGTCGGGGATCGGCGTGCTGTGGGGACGGCGGGAGCTGCTCGAGGCGATGCCGCCGTACGTCACCGGCGGGTCGATGATCGAGGTGGTCAGGATGGAAGGCTCGACCTTCCTGCCGCCGCCGGAGCGATTCGAGGCCGGCGTGCCGCCGGCGGCCCAGGCCGTCGGCCTGTCCGCCGCCTGCGACTACCTGGACGCGCTCGGCATGCAGAACGTGGCCGCGCACGAGGAGGCGCTGACCGCCCACGCGCTCGACGCCCTGGGCGCCCTCGGCGGCGTGCGCATCCTGGGCCCGCTGAGCACCGAGCACCGCGGCGGCGCCGTCTCGTTCACGGTGGACGACGTGCACCCGCACGATGTCGGCCAGATCCTCGACGAGCTCGGCATCGCGGTCCGCGCCAACCATCACTGTGCCTGGCCGCTGCATCGCGCGCTCGGCGTGGAGGCGAGCACCCGGGCGACGTTCTACGTGTACAACACCCATGACGAGGTCGACGCCCTGGCCGAGGCGGTACGCCAGGCGCAGCGCTTCTTCGCGGCATGATGGAGGGTTCGGCGGGGATGGAAATAGAATCCATGTACCGGGAGATCATCCTGGACCACTACCGGAACCCGCACAACAAGGGCCTCAGGGAGCCCTTTGACGCCGAGGTGCACCACGTCAACCCGCTGTGCGGCGACGAGGTCACGCTGCGGGTGGCGCTCAAGGACGCGGGCGGCGAGGCGGCCGTCGCCGACGTCTCCTACGAGGCGCTCGGCTGCTCCATCAGCCAGGCCAGCGCGTCGGTGATGACCGAGGCGGTCATCGGCAAGTCCGTGCACGAGGCGATGGACATCAGCGCGGCCTTCCTCGAGCTGATGCAGTCCCGGGGCGCGGCCGAGCCGGACGAGGACCTGCTCGGCGACGCGGTCGCCTTCGAGGGCGTGTCCAAGTACCCGGCGCGGGTCAAGTGCGCCCTCCTCGGCTGGATGGCCTGGAAGGACGCGACGGCCCGGGCGCTGGAGGGCGCCGCGCAGCGGGCGGGCAGCTAGCAGACGGCAGACAGCAGGGATCAAGGAGCAGGGAGCAAGGATGACCACCGACAACGCATCCGGGATGGCCAGCGAGCTCGTCCCGGACACCGAGGACGTGCTCGAGGCGCTCCGGGACGTCGTCGATCCCGAGCTGGGGGTGAACGTGGTCGACCTCGGCCTGGTCTACGGCGTGACCGTGGCCGACGACCGGGTGGCCACCATCGACATGACGCTCACCAGCGCCGCGTGCCCGCTCACCGACGTGATCGAGGACCAGGCCCGCTCGGCGCTCGACGGGCTCGTCGCCGACTTCCGGATCAACTGGGTCTGGATGCCGCCCTGGGGTCCCGACAAGATCACCGAGGACGGGCGGGAGCAGCTGCGCGCGCTCGGCTTCAACGTCTGACCGCCGCGGGCTCGACGTGCCCCTGCCCGCCGGCCGGGGCCTGCGGGCCGGACAGCGGGAAGTGACAGGCCACGAGATGCCCGTCGGACCCCAGCGCGCGAAGCTCGGGCGTTTCCTCGGCGCAGCGCTCCTGTGCCCGCGGGCAGCGGGTGCGGAACCGGCAGCCGCTCGGCGGGTCAAGCGCCGACGGCAACTCGCCCGCGACCGCGGCCCGGTGCCGCCGGCGTGCGATGGCGGGATCAGGCACCGGAACCGTGCCGATCAGGCCGGCCGTGTACGGATGGGCGGCACGCTGGTAGATATCCGGGCTGCTGCCCAGCTCCACGAGCTTGCCCAGGTACATCACCCCGATCCGGTCGGCCAGGTACCTGACCACCGACAGGTCGTGCGAGATCAGCAGGTAGGTCAGCTCGTGCTGCGCCTGCAGCCGTTTCATCAGGTTGAGGATCTGCGCGCGGATCGACACATCGAGCGCCGACACCGGCTCGTCGGCGACGATCACTCGTGGTGCCAGCGCGAGGGCCCTGGCCAGCCCGATCCGCTGTCGCTGGCCGCCGGAGAACTCGTGCGGGTACAGCTGGGTCGAGCGAGGGCTGAGCCCGACCTCGGTGAGCAGCTCGGCGACCCGCTGCCGCTGCTCGGCCGCCGTGCCGAGCTGCTGGATCAGCAGCGGCTCACGGAGGATGGCGCCGACCCGCATCCGCGGATCGAGGGAGGCATACGGGTCCTGGAACATCATCTGCAGGTCCTTGCGGACCACGCGCAGCTGTGCCGGGGGCAGCGTGGCCAGGTCCTGGCCGTCGAACAGCACCCGCCCTTGTGTTGGCCGGTCCAGCGCGACGAGCATCCGGCCGATCGTGGTCTTGCCGCAGCCTGACTCGCCGACCAGCCCGAACGTCTCGCCAGGCCGGATCTCCATGGACACGCCGGAGACCGCGTGCACGGTGCCGACGGTGCGCCGCAACAGCCCGCGCGAGGTGACAGGGAACTCCTTGACCACATGGTCCAGAACGAGCAGCGGATCCGTCCTGAGCGCGGCCCGGTCCGCGGCCTGTGCGTCCATCCGGCTGGTCTGCGGGCCGGCGCCGACCGGGTGGAAGCAGGCGAACTGATGGGCCGGCGGGCCGTCAAGCGGCGGCTCGGCCTCCCGGCAGTCGGTGGTGGCGAACTGGCAGCGCGGCGCGAAGCGGCAGCCCGCCGGCAGCACGACGAGGTCAGGCGGCAGGCCGCGGATGGTGTACAGCTGGTGGGTGGTCGGCTGGTCGAGCCGGGGAATCGAGGCGAGCAGCGCCTCGGTGTAGCGGTGCTGCGGCTCGGCGAACAGCTCGGCGGTGTCGGTGGCCTCGACTATCTTCCCCGCGTACATGACCAGCACCCGGTCGGCCCTGCCCGCGATCACCCCCATGTCGTGGGTGATCAGCAACACGGCGAGGCCGAGCCGCTCCTTCAGCTCGTCAAGCAAGGC
>JASHUI010000490.1:0-9321 GCA_030040095.1 Streptosporangiaceae bacterium
CATCGAAGGCCGCCCCCGCCGCCGTTGCCATCGCGCCCTCGGCCAGGCTGTTGCAGACAAACTCCAGTGCTGACGCCACGGCCTGCGGGCCGACCACCATGGCCAGGAACAGGGCCATCTTGTCCGGCTGGTTGATCAGGTCCTGGGCGAACTGCGCCGACGCGCCCGCAAAGCCGGCCGCGAGCGCCCCGGGCAGGTTCTCCCACCGGGTGGTGCTCGGGATGTGCACGCTGAACGCGGGCATGGTCATGGTGAGGAACGGGGAGGTGGCGCCGGTGATGGTGAGCGAGTAGCTGCCGGTGAGGGCGAAGACCAGGTCCGTGCCGGACACGCTGACCGAAGGCGATATCGAGTAGCTGCTGGTGAAGGCGTTGCTGACCACGAAGTCGGCGAGGGTACCGCACGGCGAGCCCGAGCTGGTATCGGCCAGCCCCTTGAGTGCCTGCATGAAGTCGACGAGTTCCCTGGCCCAGGTGAATTCGGGCCAGCCTGAGATGGCGAACTCGCCGGGCCGGGCCGGATGGCTGGTGTAGGAGAAGCCGCAGCCGAGCGTGCCGAACGGCTCGACCGGCTGCGGCGCGGTGAGCGTCCCGGTCATGATCGTGCCGCCGTCGGCGCCCTTGCTGACGCCTACCTCGACCGCGAGGAAGGCCGACCCGAGGAAGTTGATCCCCGTGCTGAGCACGAAACTGGCCTGCGCGCCGGTCTGGAAGGCGATCAGCGGGCCGCCCGTGTACGGCTGGTTCGCGGCGGGCGGCCCGCTGCCCGCGAGCTGGACGAACACGAGGTCGACCGGGGCATCGAGCGCGATCCCCGCCCTGACCCCGGTGAACGCGCCGCTGGTCGGATCCTGCTGCACGGTGACCACGCCGTGCAGGTTGAGGCTGGTGACCAGGGTGATCCGGATCAGCGCGTCGACGTTGAAGCCGCCGGAACGGGTGGTGCCGCCCAGCGTGGCGAGCGCGTGGCCCGGGTCGTGCGCCGCGTCGTAGTAGTAGATGCGGGTGCCGGCCAGGAACGTGACGTCGATGAACCCGCCCGGCCAGTTGGCACCGGAGCCGGTCAGGCACTGGGCGATAAAGGCGCCGAGGGAGAAGTCCGCGTCCAGCGCGATGTCGAAC
This sequence comes from Streptosporangiaceae bacterium, assembly GCA_030040095.1. Taxonomy (GTDB): domain Bacteria; phylum Actinomycetota; class Actinomycetes; order Streptosporangiales; family Streptosporangiaceae; genus JASHPR01. The sequence continues at coordinate 1,122 of JASHUI010000490.1, forward strand.
AGGGCCGGCGTGCCGTTGCTGAGCGCGAGCACCGCCGCGCAGGACAGCCGCTGGTCCGGCTGGTTGACGGCCGGGGCCGGGCCGAGCAGCACGTGGCCGGCGAGGGTGAACGACGAGGTCTGCGGGCTGCCCGTCGCGGGGACCGCCCACACGTAGCTCACCGTCAGGCTCAGCCCGGACAGGGTAATGCCGGGGATGCTGAACGGCGAGGCGATCTCCTGCTGGGTCTGGCTGATCGTGGAGGTGAGGCCGGTGTCGTCGACGCTCAGCGTGGCGTCGAAGGCGTAGCCGGAGCCGAAGATGCCGGTCAGCTTGATCTGCCCGGCCAGCTCGAAGAGCCCGGCCTGCTGCGGCGTGTAGGACAGGTGGACGCCGGGGTAGCTGCCGGTGCGGGTGAGCAGGATGGTGCCCGCGATGCTGATGTCGGGCAGGTCGGCGGCGAACGTCGAGCCGGCCGGGTTGGCGGAGTCGATGACGGCCCGCAGCCAGATCGACGCCCCGGTGTCGGTGTGGCCGATCTGCACGATCCTGGAGAACAGGCAGACCGCCTGGAAATCGATCCTGGCGGCGAAGTAGGCGCCCGCCGACAGCGCCATGGCCTGGTCGCCGAGGCCGGCCAGCGGCGCGGGCCCGTTCGGCGCGATCTGGCCGAGCAGCGCGGTGGTGGCAGTGCTCAGCTCGCCGAGGGTCTGCCCGGCCAGGTCGCACACCACCAGGGTGGCGCTGGCGACCTTCAGGTAGTCGTCGACGACGGAGAGCGCCGGTATGAGCGCGCCGAACCGGAACTGCGGCCCGAGTGCGAGCGCCACCGCGTACGTCCATGGCTGGTTGCCGTCGGCACTGAGGTACACCATGCCGTCGGCAGCCAGGCTGGAGCCGTAGGAGATCCCTCCGTAGACGACGAACCTGGACGTGGTCAGGTTGAGGTAGACCGCCGCACCGGTGAAGGTCAGTGCGGTCAGCCCGGACGGTGCCAGCGCCGCCCAGCCCTGCGCGGCACCCTGCGCGCCAAGGCCGGCCACCCCGCCGATCTGGATATTGGGGGCGTCTTGCGGCGTGACCACCCCGGTCAGCACGGTCTGCGCGCTGGCTCCGCCGATCGCCATGCTGAGCACCGTGTGCAGGCCGGCCAAGTCGAAGGTGCCCGCGATCGCGACGGCCAGCGGGGCTGACCGCTGCGGGATGTCGATGGTCGCGCCGATCGACTGGATCGCCAGCCGCGCCGAGCCGAGGGTGAACTCCCAGTCGAAGTCCACCTGTCCGGCGAAGTGGAACTCGCCGGTGTCCGGCACCGCCTGTACCGACGCGGCGGTGATCGTGATCGTGGCCGGCAGGCCGTTGCGCACCGCGTCGGGCGGGATCACCAGCGCCTGCGACGTGATCGATGCGGCGGCGGCGATCAGGTCGACGGTCAGGCCCGCCAGGAGCGTGCCGCTGAACTGCCAGGGCGCCTCAGCGGCCGGCTTGGCCGCGCTCACCGCGATGTCCGTGCCTGCCAGCGTGACCACGGCGGACACCGTCCCGGTGACGCCCGAGGCGACCACCGGGTAGGGCAGCGCCAGCCGGGCGGTGACAGAGGTCAGCGACAGGTAGCCGGGCACCACCGTCCAGGCATCGGCCACGAACACGGTGAAGCCGAACGAGCTCAGCCCCCCGGTCGCGCCGCCCGCGAAATTCAGGAAGACCTGGCCGACGTCGAGCCCGGACGACAGCGGAAGCGTGGCGGGCAGCGCGGCCGCGCAGTCCGCCGGGTTGAGCCAGGCATCCAGATCCGCGAAGCCGGGCAGGTGCACGAAGTTCTCGTCGCCGGCGGTCAGCCGCCACGGCGCGGAGAAGTCGGCCTTGTACATCATCACGTCGACCGGGCTGCCCGCCAGCACCAGGGTGCCGGTGACCTGCCCGGCCGCCCGGACCGGGCTGCCGCCCGGCAGGAACGCGAGCGCGGCCGTCACGTCGGTCACCACCAGGGCATCGGGCCCGATGATCACCCAGTCGCCGGCCTGGCTGCAGCTGAACGCCAGGTGCCGCAGGGAGGCGGCGGCCGGGTCGACCGAGACGGTGAAGCGGGTCAGGCTCAGGCCGCCGAAGGTAGCGACGCCGGTCGGCAGCGCGGCCGGGGCGGCGCCGAAGAGGGCCAGCACCTGCCCGATCGAGGGCAGCTGCACGGTGGTTCCCGGCTGCAGTGCCAGCGTCCACAGCTCGCCGTTGCCGATCGGCACCGGCAGTTCCACGTTCAGCGTGGTCTGCTGGCCGCCCGCGGACAGCTCGATGGCGCCGGCCAGGACGCCGGTGCTGGACCAGGTGCCGCCAGTGCCCTTGGCGATGACGAGATCGGCGGACCAGCCGGAAAGCCTCAGCAGGCCGCCGGCCAGCGGCCACGGGCTGGTCTGCGCGATCGTGAAGCCGACCCTGGACAGCTCGCCGGAGGCGGGGTCGGCGATCAGGAACACCTGGCTGAGGCTGAAGTCCTGCCCGAGGGCCAGCAGCGACTCCGGCAGCACGCGGCTCACCTGGATGGCGGTCAGCCCGGTCAGGGCGGCCAGGTTGGCCAGCGTGGGTACGTTGGAGGTATCGGTGATCTGGATCGACCACCCGCCGCTGGACGGGACGGTCGCGGTCACGGCGTAGGTCGCGCCGCCCAGCGTGAGGTCGCCGCTGAGCTGCGCACCCCACGACGTCAGCGGATCCGGCCCGTAGCCGGGCGAGCGGACCACCGTCCCGGTGAAGGTCAGACCGGACACGCTCAGGTTCAACGCGGGCACCAGGGGCCACGCGTCGGAGGACGTGAACCCGAGGCTGACCGTTGTGTTTGTCGAATCGTTGCCCGCCGCGCTGAACGACACCGCGTACCCGGTGACCGACACCCCGGCCAGCGACAGCAGGGTGCCGGGCAGCAGCGGGGCGAGCACGTCGCCGACGCCGGAGTCGGCCAGGGCCGCGGCCGCGTCCGCCGCGGTGAGCCCGGGGTCCGTGCTGGCCAGGGTCAGCTGGTCGGCCAGCCCGGTGGGCAGGTCGAGCGTGCAGGGGACCGGGCTGCCGCCCAGGCGGACGTTGCCGCTGATGGCGAGGACGTCCTGGGTGCTGGGCGCATCGGCGTCCTGACCGCCGGCGGGGGCGGGGGCGCAGGACAAGGTCACCGCGCCGTCCGTGAGCGTGAGCGCGTCCTGCCCCGCCCGCGCAATGGTCAGCGGGGCGAGCCGGGACTCGGCGGCCCAGGTGAACTGCGGCCGCCCGTCCGCGGTGATCTGCACCGGCCCGCCGACGCGGGTGTACAGCGCGCCGGCCTGGGCCGGCTCCCCGGTAGCGGGCGTCAGGTCAGCGCTGACCGCCAGCGTCGCCTGGTAATTCAGGCCCGCCTGCAGCGGGAAGAAGTACCCGGGGTCGGCATGGCCGGCGGTGACGGCGGCGAACGTCACGCCGCTGACCGGCAGGTAGTCGAACGGCGTCTCGTCCAGGGCCGGGAAGGCGCCGGCCAGCGTCCAGCCGTCCGGCGGCGCCGCCGTCCACGTCGCCGCGAGCGTGAGGTCCTCGGCGACGGTGAACACCAGCGTGACGGCAGTCGCCGGGTCGTTGGTGAGCGCGCCGGATGTTCCGGTCAGGGTGAGCGGGCCGGCCGGGTCGGCCATCACGGGGTCGCCCGGCCCGCTGATCACCAGCGGCGCCGTGGCCCCCGGGACCAGCGCGTCGGTCAGGGCCGTCCGGACCGCACCGGGATCGCCGTCGCCGGAGTCGGGCAGGACGGTGCCGTCCAGCGGGTAGCTCCACGTGGCGGTGTCGCCGCCGGGATGCGTCCGCGCCGCGACCAGCCGGGTCTGCAGCGCCGCGATGATGTCCGCGGGCTGCGGGGTGGTTGGCGACATGCTGTCCCCCCGTCAGGTCAGGGCGCGACCCGATCCGTCGACGAAGCTGAGTTTGCTTCCCGCGGCGAAGTTGTCCCGTCGCATGGCCGCCAGGGTGAAGTTGCTGGTATCGATGGACGCCCCGGCCGCCTGGGTCATGGCCGTCCTGAAGGCGCGAAGTGGCGGGCTGAGGTTGAAGCCCCCGACGAACTCCGGCTGGCGGACCGCGGTGAAGGCGAGCGAGCCGGTGTCCTCGTCGAACTGGAACATGGCCGCCCAGCTGAATCCGCTGAGGGCCAGGCTCCGCAGCGTGCCCTCGAGGGTCTTGATCACGGCGACCGCCACCGTCCAGTAGCGCAGCTCGAGAATGAATTCACTCGGCGTGAAGGCAAACGGGGGGGTGTACAGGCCGCTGCGGCCGAGGCCGGATGGCGCGGCGTCGGGCAGGTCCTCCGAGTCGACCGTGCCGCTGCCGAGCTGGTAGTCCCTGATTCGCCATAGCGCCTCGCGCCCGGCCTGAGCGAACAGGCCTTCCATGTCGTAGTCGCTGAGCAGGTGCACGAGCACGTCGGTCCCGCCGGTCCCGCCGGTCCGGGGGCTGGTGCTCACCGCGAGGGTGTCACCCAGGTTCTCCGGGTCGGGCAGGGTCAGCAGCACGTAGTCGCCGATGAGCTGCGCGGCCACCTGCGACTTGTCCAGTCCGGCCAGTGGCGGCCCGGCGGCCGGCGCGGTCGGCAGCGGCGTTGTCGTGAGGTAATTCCACGCGAGCTGATACGCCTCGTTACCGGCCAGGTCCTGCGCCGACGGCGACAATCTGAGGACCAGGTTGCCGTCGGACAGGTACGGCTCGAGGTCCGCGGCCGTGACCAGCCCGACGCAGACCTCCCCGAACAGGGACGCCGCCATCGACTGGCTGGCGCCCAGGGCGTCCAGGGTGTCCGGTGACCACAGCGACCCGTTCGGCAACGGGTGGGAGAAGAATTTCGAGTTATCGCTGGTCGCGGTCACGAGCATCGCGTTGTAGGGGTAGAAGGGCGCGGTGATCTCGCGCAGCCGGGCTTGGGCCGGGCCCATGAAGTCGAGGAACCGCTGATCGCCGTCTTTGACGACGTACGGCGTCCGGTCGGCTAATTGTCCGCCGTACACGTCGGGCGGGATCGGCGTGCCGCGGAAGCTGAGCCGCATGAATTGCATGTAGCCGATCCACTCCAGCATGCCGCGCGCGACGGCCCTCCTCGCCGCGATGTCCTGGGTCGGGTCGTAATAGGCCCGGACGATCACCGGCTCGGCGAAGTTGTCGTCGAACCCGACGTAGTGCGCGCCGACCTGGAAGTACTGCCGCCCGAGCGGTGCGGAGACCCCGGTGCCGCGGGTTATGCCGTTCACCACGTACTGGCCGCCCGCCTGCGTGACCGTCAGTGCCATCGCCCCCCCGTTCCGGGCCGGCTGGTTTCAGAACTGTTCCACGTGCTCTATCGGGCCTAGTGGATAGATTGCCGTGGGTTGGTAAGGGCCCGTCACGGGACGCAGCGTGGTAGCCGGGTCCACCAGGTCCGTCATGACGCCAGTCCCGTATACCTGGACGGTCATCCCTGGGCCCTTGGCGTTCGCGCTCTGGACGGCCGAAATCGTCTCGTCATAGGGACGGATGACAACGTCGCCCATGATTTCTGCCTCATAGATATCGACGTCGAAAGACTTGTTCTTGACCTTCTCGGCTACCTCGGTGAGGTAGGTACCGGCAATGCTGTTGGGCACCGTGTAGCCCGCCGGCCCTCGCCGTCCCCATTGAGGGGTCATCGCGACGTCGATCCGGTTCATGACCGCCTGGGTGGGGTGGGCGTGGAAGCGCGCCTTCACCCCGGAGCTGCCGACGAACACCAGCGGCTGCACGGTGGCCAGCAGGTGCACGTCCACGCTGGAGGACGAGCCGTGGTGGTTCGCCTTCAGCACGGTGGCGTATCCGTCGGTCGGGTACTTCGGCTGCCCCGCGACCCACGTGCCGGTCGCGGGGAAGAATGCCTCGAGCGCCGGCCCCAGCTCGGTTTCGACGTCGGCGTGCTGCGAGAAGAACGCCTTCCCGGCTTGCGCCGCGTTGTCGCCGAGGTTGCCCCCAGCCGGGCCGCCGTTCCCCGCGATGTCCCCGCCGAGCAGGCACCGGAAGGATCCGTACTGCAGCATCAGCACGAGGGACCGGTCGTTCTGGTCCACGACGGACCCGGTGGAGGCGATGGGGACGACGGCATTCGTCGCGGCATCGAACACCCCCTGTCCAGAGGCCAGGAAGTACCCGACGATCGGAATGCCGCCCACGCCGGTGCCCAGGTCGATCGTTACCGTGTTTCCCTTGCTGTCCAGGCCGCCCGGATGGAGATAGACGACAGCGGTGGGGTCCGCCGGCGCGGTGAACGCCTCTTCGACGTCGGCCCGGAAGTCCTTGAACCGCTGCGACGGCGGGTTGGTCTTGGACTCCGGCAGCGACTGGTAGACGGTTGCGGGACGGTACCGTGCTGCGAACCTGGCCTTGGCCCCCTTCACGGCGGGATCGGGATCGATCCGCTGCTTGAACACGCTGCGCAGCCCGGCCATGTGGTCGTCGTGATAATGGCTAACCGCGATCGACAGATTCGGGCAGTACTCGCCCGTCTGCGGGAACACTCCCGGGTCCTCGACCACCCCGTGCACCTGCATATAGTCGACCACGTTCCCGCCGTATTCGTCGTCGCCGCCGTCCATGAGCAGCGCCTGCTTCACCGTCCCGGCCAGCGGGACGTTGTTCGCGACGGCGTAGGGGACGTAGTCGACGGGCTCCGCGGGAACGCTGGCGGCGCCCTTCTCCGACTGGATCGCGGCCTGGACCTTGGCCAGGTCGCGGTTGATCACGAGGACCGAATCACCCTGGCCAACGTCAAGCACGTGGATCTCGAGGCTCGCGCTCGTGGCCATCGTACGTCCTCAGGCACGTCGGCAGAAGGATTGGTAACTCGGCGTGAAGACCATCCGGGGCGGCTGATCAATCGCAGACTACATTGCAAGAACGTGCTCTCAATGGTGACAGTATTAGTCCTTGACCCAATAGGCCGCGCGATGTAAAAAGGGCACCCGAAACGGCGCGCCTGCCCAAGCGAGCGTAAACCCCGGCGAACGCGGGCTGATGTCCGATGGATCCCTGGATGACCGGCCCGCTCACCGCCGGGCCGGGCGCGGAGTGACGCCATGCGATACCGTCGCCTGGTTCCCGGCGGGCCGGAGGTATCCGAGCTGGGGCTGACTTCGAGACCGCGGTACGCCTCGTCGGCGCAGGGACCATCCCGGCAGGCGCCCTGATCTCACGGATCGAGCCCCTGTCCCGCGCGGAGTCGGCTTTCGCGGCGCTGGAGCAAGGCGGCGCGGTCATGAAGATCCTCGTCGACTGCCAGCCCGGCCGGGAGGCAGGAGCTTGAGCCCTGACATCACGGCGCTGTTCGACCTGACTGGCTCCCTCGCCGTGGTCACCGGCGCGTGCCGGGGAATAGGCCTGGCCATCGCCGACGCGCTCGCCGGAGCCGGGGCGGACATCGTGGCGGTGAGCGCCCACATGGAGCCGGACGGGGGAGCGGTAGCCCGCGCCGCGCGCGCGCGGCCGCGACTGCACCGTGCCGCGGGCCGACTTCTCCGACCCGGCCGCCGTCGCAGCCCTCGCAGGGCGGCTCGCCGGATGGCCGAGGCCGGTGGACATCCTGGTCAACAACGCCGGGACGATCGCCCGCACCCCAGCCGTCCGGCATACCGACGCCGACTGGGACCGGGTGCTCCAGGTCGACCTCAGCAGCCAGTTCGTGCTCGCCAGGGAAGTCGGGAGGGCCATGCTCGAGCGCGGGCACGGGAAGATACTGTTCACCGCCTCGCTGCTGAGCTTCCAGGGAGGCATCAACGTGCCTGGCTACACCGCTGCGAAATCGGGCGTCGCCGGGCTCACCCGTGCCCTGGCCAACGAATGGGCAGCGGGCGGCGTCAACGTGAACGCGATCGTCCCCGGGTACGTCGCCACCGACAACACAACGGCATTGCGCGACGACCCGGCTCGCAGTGCCGCTATCCTCGACCGTATTCCGGCCGGCCGATGGGGGGAGCCCGCGGATTTCGCGGGAGTCGCCGTGTTCCTCGTGTCCCGCGCGTCCGATTACGTGCACGGCGCGCTCGTCCCGGTCGACGGAGGGTGGCTCGGCCGGTGAGCGGCCGGCAGGCACTCGTGGCAGGAGTGGACTCCTCCACGCAGGCGACCAAGGTGGTGCTCTGCCGTGCGGGAAACGGTCGAAGATCACTCGCCCTTCGGGCTCGGCATAATGCCTGATCAATTCCGTGATCGAGGCGCAGCGAGG
>JASHUI010000491.1:0-7925 GCA_030040095.1 Streptosporangiaceae bacterium
CGCGGCCAGGCCGCCCTGGGCCAGCGGCGTGGCCCCGCCTCCGATGTCCTCTTTGGTGATCAGCAGCACCCGGCGGCCGCGCCCGGCCGCCGCCAGCGCGGCGCTCAGGCCCGCCGCTCCGGAGCCCACCACCACCACGTCGGCGTCGCGTTCCCAATGGGCACCGTCATCGGGGAGCGACCGCAGGCCCGGGCAAACGCGGGGACCGGGCAGGGCGCGAAGTTCCGGCATGGTCATTCACCCGAGCCCGACGGGGTCCCGACGGCGATCATGGCGCGCACGGCGCGGCGGGCCCGGTCGGCGATGTCCGGCGCGACCTCCACCTCGTGCACCCCGTCGCGCAGGCAGCGCAGCAGCGTGTCCGGCGTCGTCATCTTCATGAACCGGCACACGGCGTTCGGGTTGACCGGCTCCCAGCTGACCGCCGGGTTGGCCCGGCGCAACTGGTGCAGCATGCCGGTCTCGGTGGCCACCAGCACGGACGAGGCCCGGGTGGTGCGGGCCGCCTCCAGCATCCCCCCGGTGGACAGCACCCTGGTCCGGCCCGGCGGCAGGTCGCCCGAGCCGGCCTGCCAGAGCGCCGCGGTCGAGCAGCCGCACTCCGGGTGGATGAACAGCTCGGCGCCGGCGTCGGCGGCCGCCTTGCGGCGCAGTTCGCCGGGGCTGATGCCCGCGTGCACGTGGCACTCGCCCATCCAGACGTGCAGGTTGGCCCGCCCGGTCTCGCGCTGGACGTGCGCGCCGAGGAACTGGTCGGGCAGGAACAGGATCTCCCGGTCGGCCGGCAGTGACCGCACGATCTGGGTGGCATTGGCCGAGGTGCAGCACAGGTCCGCCTCGGCCTTGACCTCGGCGCTGGTGTTGACGTACGCGACCACCGCCGCGCCGGGATGGCGGGCCTTCCACTCCCGCACCTGCTCCCCGGTGATGCTGTCGGCCAGCGAGCAGCCGGCCCGCGGATCCGGGATCAGCACGGTCCGGTCCGGGGCGAGGATCTTGGCCGTCTCCGCCATGAAGTACACCCCGGCGAACACGATCGTGCTCGCGGTGCTGGCCGCGGCCAGCCGGGACAGGGCCAGCGAGTCGCCGACGTGGTCGGCGACATCCTGGATCGGGGGCGCCTGGTAGTTGTGGGCCAGGATCACCGCATCCCGCTGCTTCGCCAGCCGCCGGACCTGGGCCGCCCACGCCGCCCAGTCCTGCTGGCCGCCTTCGGTCCCCCGCGCGCTCACGGCCGCCCGGTCCTGCTGGCCGCCTTCGGTCCCGTGTGCGATCCCTGCCGCCGGAATGCCGGCCATCAGCCACTCCTCTCCTGGCCCGGTCAAGGCCCGATCAGGGCCCGATCGCGGCGCAGATCCTGGTCGGAGACTGGTCCGAGCCTGGTCCGAGCCTGGTTCCAGGTTTTCGCCTCTAAGTCTAAAACCTGTTCGGAGCACAGTATCATGCGAACGTGTCCTCGCTACAGCCAACCGCCGGACCGGGGCGGGGCGACCGGCCCGGCGCTGGCGACCGGTTCTTTCACGAGGTCCTGGCCGTCGTCCTGCAGGTCCGCCGGGACCGCCTGCACGTGCTGCTCTGGCAGCGGGGCGCGCCGCCGTTCGAGGGCCTGTGGTCGCTGCCGGGCGGCGCGCTCGGCGCGCGCGAGCGCCTCGGGACATCGCTCGGGCGGCACCTGGCCGCCAAGGTCGACCTGACCGAGATCGCCCACCTGGAGCAGCTGGAAACCCGCAGCGACCCCGACCGCGATCCCCGTGGCCGGGTCCTGGCCACGGCCTACCTGGCCCTGGTCTCGGCCGATGCCGAGCCGGGCGTTCCCGCGGACACCGCCTGGCACCCCGCGGCCGACCTGCCGCCGACCGCGTTCGACCACGGCTCGATCGTCGGGTCGGCGCGGGAGCGGCTGCGGGCCAAGCTCTCCTACACCAACATCGGCTTCGCCCTGGCCCCGGACACCTTCACGATCGCCCAGCTGCGCGACATCTACGCGGCCTCGCTCGGCCACCCGGTCTCGGCGACCAACCTGCAGCGGATCCTGAGCCGCCGCGGCGTGATCGAGGCCACCACCGCCGCCGCCCGGCCCACCGCGCTCGGCGGCCGGCCCGCCACGCTGTACCGGTTCGCCCACCGGGCGCTCGTGGTCACCAACCCGTTCGCGGCGTTCCGCCCGCCCGCGGCGGCGGGCGCCGGCCCGGCCGGCACCGTCGTGGTGATCGAGTAACCGGGTCGTCAGCTCGCGCCCGGCGGCTCGCGGCGAACCGGCCCGGATGCCCTCGTTTGTTGGGCACGCACAATCCGGCCGACAGCCAATGTGCGGGCCGTCACAAGATCGTTTCGGTGCGGTCTCGATCGCCAACGAAGCCTTGCGCTGGTGTCAGCCGACATCTAGCATCCAAGGCGAAATTAGGTACTCCCGTCGTAGACAATGTCACATACTTCGCTTCCAGGCGCCTTCGCTTCAGACCCCGGGCGATGGCAGGTGAGCGCCGGCTCACATGCAAATAAGGGGTAATTCGTGCCTTCACCACCAGGAGGTGGGGATAGGTGAGTATGCGGGAGCACTCGTCCGGTGTGCGCTGGACCATCACAGTTGTCGCGGCAGTCGGATTGCTCGCTGCCGCCGGATGCGGCAGCTCGAGCAGTTCGACCACGCCCAGCAAGGCGCCCTCGACCTCGGCGGTGAGCACGTCACAGTGCGGTACCAAGCCGGGCGTGACGGCGACCGGCACGCCGATTCCCCTCGGCGTCATCGTCACCAACCAGCCCGGGACGTCGTTTACCGACATTTCGAACATGGCGGCCGCCTACTTCGCCTGCGTCAATGCCAATGGCGGCATCAAGGGCCACCCGATCAAGTACTACATCGAGACCGAGCAGACGAACCCGGCCCAGATCGCCGCCGACGCCAAGCAGCTGGTCCAGACCGATCACGTGGTCGGGATCGTCGGCAACACGAGCATCATCGAGTGCTCGATCGACTCGGCCTACTGGCAGAAGCTGGGCTACGACATCATCGACTCGGGCATCGCGCCCGAGTGCTACTCGACCCCGAACAGCGCCGCGGTCAACATGGGGCCCCGGTACAGCTCGGACGGGGCGGTGCAGTACGCGCTCGCGCAGCACGTCTCGAAGATCGTGTTCGACCAGTCGAACGTCCCGGGCACCGGGTACATCGCGGCCGGTCCCGTCGCGCTGGCCGCCGCCGCGCACGTCCCGATCACGCAGCTGACCGAGAACGTGCCGATCTCGGACGCCGACTCGGTCGCCATCAAGGAGGTCGACGACGCGGGCCCGAACGGCGCGGTGGTGCTCAACTTCACCCCGCCGGAGGCGCTGGTCATCCTGCAGGCCGCGCAGAAGCTCGGCCTGGAGGACCGGGTCAAGCTGTGGGGCTGCTCGACGCCGTGCAACACCGACTTCCTGGCCGGCTCGCTCGGCCCGAAGTGGAACAGCAAGCTGTTCGTCAACGCCGAGCTCACCCCGCCGGACGTCACCAACACGCCGACGATGAAGCTCTACGAGGCCATTCTCAAGCAGTACGGCAAGGCGGTCTCCGGCGGCATCGGCAGCTTCAGCCAGATGGGCTTCACCGAGGCCGAGATCGCGGTGCACGCGCTGGAGACCATTTCCGGCCCGTACACGGTGGCCAGCGTCAACGCCGCGTTCAGAGGAGTGACGAACTTCAACACCGGCATGCTGTGCCAGGCGTGGACATACGGCGACTACCCGATGCACATCCCCAACAACGAGGACTACACAGTCACGCCGGACAACGGCAAGATGGTGACCGCGCAGGGCTGCACCCAGATCTCCTCGGTCGACCCGCAGATCAAGGCATACCGCAGCGTGGCCGGAACGGCCCCGCTGGCGGGATGAGGTAACGAATGACGCGATCAGAGCGCCCACGGTAGGCCGGTCATGCCGAGCTGGCAGGACTTTGAGCCGTTCATCGTGAGCGGTCTAGCGCTGGGTGGTGTGTACGCCCTCTCCGGGGTGGGGATGGTCGTGCTCTACCAGGCCACCGGCGTGGTCTACCTGGCGTTCGGCGCCGTCGGCGCCATGGGCGCTCTGATCGCGTGGTCCCTGATCAACGCGGGCGCTCCCGGCTGGGTCGGGTGGCTGGTCTGCGTGGCGTTCGGCGCGACGGCGACGCTCGGCTACGGGATGGTGTTCGGCCCGCTGCTCGCTAAACGGGACCCGCTGGTCAAGGCGGTGGCCACGCTCGGGCTGACGCTCGTCCTGTACGGGCTGATGGACCTGCTGTGGACCACCAGCGGCGGGCAGTCCCGGGCCATCACCCTGCCGACCGACAACGGCGGGTTCACGATCGGCCAGATCCAGGTGGACTGGACGCAGGTGCTCAGCCTGGCCCTGGGCGTCGCGATCACCGTGGCGACCGCAGCGTTCCTGCGCTACGCCAAGCTGGGAACGGCGATGCGGGCGATGGCCAACGACCGCGAGATCACCGCGACCCTGGGCGTGCCGGTGCGCCGGGTGGAGGCGGCGGCCTGGCTCGGCTGCGGGGTGCTGGCCGGCGTGGCCGGCATCCTGCTCGCCGACCTGGTCGCGCTCGACGCGACCACTCTCACCTTCCTGGTGATCTCGTCTCTGGCCGCGGCGCTGATCGCCAGGCTGCGCTCGATCGCGCTGACGTTCGTGGCCGCCATCGTGATCGGTCTCGTGCACGACCTGCTGACGCCGATCACGTCGCTGACCAACTACCGCGACATGACCCCGTTCGTGCTCGCGGCGGTGGCCCTGCTGGTGTTCTCGCGCGGCCGGGTCCTCTCGCGCTCCCGCGAGGAGACCTAGATGAGTCCCAGGGGGGTCGGTGCCCCTGCAACCCCCCGCCGCGGCGCCAGCGCCGCGAGAGACCTGGTGGCCGATACCGCGGTCCGCGCCGTGGGCACCGGGCCGCTGGTCCGCGCGGGCGTGGTCGCCGCGCTGCTGGCGTTCGCGCTGCTCGGACTGCCGCAGCTGCTGAGCCTGTACTACATCGACTCGATGACCCAGGTGGCGGTGTGGTCGATGGCCGCGCTCGGCCTCGGGGTCCTGGTCGGCCGGGTCGGCCTGGTCTCGCTCGGCCAGGTCGCGGTGCTCGCGATCGGGGCCTGGGTGGCGGCCAGGCTGCTGTTCGCCACCACCCAGCCCTACCCGCTGGTGCTGCTGGAGGCGGGCCTGATCACGATGGTCGTCGGCATGCTGATCGGGCTGCCGGCGCTGCGGCTGCGGGGCCTGTACCTGGCCCTGATCACGCTCATGCTGGCGGGCGCGATCACGGTCGTGATGGCCACGGCGAACTTCCCCAACGGCGGCCACGGGTTCTTCGGCTACAACGGGAGCCTGGTCAACATCCCGCCCATCCGCCGTCCCGGCATCGCCGGGAGCGACCCGGCGTACTACCGGTACAGCGTGGTGGTGGCCGCGGTGATGTTCCTGCTGGTGCTGGTCCACATCCGCACCCGTCCGGGCCGGGCCTGGGCGGCGATCCGGCAGAGCGAGCCCGCCGCGCTGGCGGCGGGGATCAACACCTGGCTCTACAAGCTGTGGGCGCTCGCGCTGGCGTCGTTCATCACCGGCGTGGCCGGCGGCGTGCTGGCCGGCGCCGACCGCTACCTGTACTCGATCGACTTCCCGACCTATTACTCGATCACGCTGCTGGCCGTGGTGCTGATGGGCGGGGCGTACAGCCTGTGGGGAGCGATCGTGGCCGGGCTGCTGTGGCAGTTGCTGCCGTCGCTGCTGCAGAACTGGGGCGTGTCGGCCGACTGGCTGACGATCCTGTTCGGCGTCGGCGTGCTGCAGGTGCTGACCACCGCGCCGGCCGGGCTGGCCGATCAGGTGCCCAAGGATCTTGCCCGGCTGGGGCGCCTGCTGCGCGGCCTGGCCAGCCGGGGCGCGCCCGCCGGGGCGACGCGCGGTGATCCGGGGTGATGGCCAGGTGATCGAGGTTGCCGACCTGACCGTCCGCTTCGGCGGGGTCACCTCGCTCGACGGCATGAGCGTGAGCTTCGAGTCGGGGACCTGCGGGCTGATCGGGCCCAACGGCGCCGGGAAGACGACGTTCTTCAACGTGCTGTCCGGGTTCGTGCGCCCGGCCGCCGGGACCGTGCGCGCGTTCGGCGCGGACCTGCTGTCCATGGCCCACTTCCGCCGCGCGCGGTGGGGGGTGCGGCGGACGTTCCAGACCGAGCAGGCCATCGAGCAGCTATCGGTCTTCGACAACGTGGCGATGATCCATGAGCACGCCGGGCTCGGCCGGGCCAGCAGGCGCCAGGATGTGCTGGGCGCGATCGACTTCGTCGGGCTCGACGCCGACCCGTCGGCCAAGGTGGCCACGCTCGCGGCCGGCCAGCGCCGGCTGGTCGAGGTGGCCAGGGCCGTGGTCGGGCGGCCGAGGCTGGTTCTGCTCGACGAGCCGGCCGCCGGGCTGCCCGACGCCGAGACCCAGCACCTGAGCGAGGTCATCTGCCGGATCCCGGAGCAGACGGGGGCGCTGACGATCCTCGTCGACCACGACATGAGCCTGGTGTCCGCGTGCTGCCAGACCACCGCCGTGCTCGACTTCGGCAAGCTGATCGCGTCCGGCCCGACCGCGGAGGTGCTGCGAGACGACCGGGTGGTCAGCGCCTATCTGGGCACGGCGGAGGTCCTGTGAGCGAGCTCGCGCTGCGCGGCCTCACGGTCGAGCGCGGCCGGCGCACCGTGGTCAGGGACGTGACGATCCAGATACCGGCCGGCGAGGTGACCGCGCTGCTGGGCCCGAACGGGGCGGGCAAGTCGAGCCTGGTGCTGGCCGTCGGCGGCGTGCTCGCGCTGCGGGCGGGCTCGGTCCTGCTGAACGGCCAGGACCTGGCCGGGCGCCGGCCCGAGCGGATCCGCGGCGCCGGGATCGCGATCGTCCCCGAGGGCCGGCGGCTGCTCCCCGACCTGACCGTCGAGGACAACATCCGCGTGGCCACCTACTCGCTGCCCCGCGATCAGGCCCGGGCCGGGCGTGATCGGGCGCTCGAGCTGTTCCCCGAGATCGGCAGGCGGCTGTCGGCCCCGGCCCGGATGCTCTCCGGCGGCGAGCAGCAGATGGTCGTGCTGGCCCAGGCGCTGGTCTGCGAGCCGCGCTACATGCTGATCGACGAGCTCTCGCTCGGGCTGGCCCCGGTCATCGTCAACCGGCTGGTGCCGCGGATCCGGGCCGTCGCGGAGTCCGGGATCGGGATCCTGCTGATCGAGCAGTTCACCACCATCGCGCTCGGCCTGGCCAATCAGGCGCACATCATGGAGGGCGGCCAGCTCAGGTTCTCCGGGCTGGCCCGGGAGCTGCGCGAGCGGCCGGACCTGCTTCGGTCGGCCTACCTGCTGCGCGGCAGCGCCAGCAGCGCAGGCCCGTCGGGCCCGCCGAGCCAGCCCGCCCCGCCAGGTGCGCGCTGATGCGCGCGGCGGTCACCGAGAGCGTCGGCTCGATGACGGTGCTCGAGCGCCCCGAGCCCGGGGCGCCGGGCCCGGGCGAGGTCGTGATCCGCCCCGAGGCGGTCGGCATCTGCGGATCGGACTACCACTTCTTCACCGGCGAGCTGTCGGATGCGGCGGGCGGCTCGCAGTTCCCCAGGGTCCAGGGCCACGAGCTGGCGGGCGAGATCACGGCCCTCGGCCCCGGCTGCCGCCCGGAACTGCGGACCGGGCAGCGCGTCGCGGTGTGGCCGCTGCATCCCTGCGGGCGGTGCTATCCGTGCGCCGCCGGGCGGCCGAACGCGTGCGACCGGCTGACGCTGACCGGGATCCACCTCGACGGCGGCCTCCAGGAACTGCTGGCCATCGGCCAGCGACAGGTGTTCCCGATCGCGGTGGCCAGCCCGGCGGTCGCGGCCTTGGCGGAGCCGGCGTCCATCGCGGTGCGCGCGGTCAACCGGGCGGCGGTCCGGCCCGGCGAG
>JASHUI010000058.1:0-5574 GCA_030040095.1 Streptosporangiaceae bacterium
TCGGCCGAAATGGTGACCGCCGTGCTCGCCGTGCTCAAGGCGGGCGGCGCGTATGTGCCGGTCGATCCGGCCTACCCGGCCGAGCGGATCGCCTGCCTGCTCGACGACAGCAAGGCGCGGCTGGTGCTCGCGCCCGCCGCGCTGGCCGGGCTCGCCGGCGACGTGCCAGTGATCGACCTGGACGACCCGGCTTCCTACCCGCCCGGTGCGGGACCGGCCGGGCCGCCGCCAGACCCCGGCGATCTCGCCTACGTCATCTACACCTCGGGCTCCACCGGGCAGCCGAAGGGCGTCCTGGTGGAGCACCGCGCCGTGACCAACCGGCTGGCGTGGATGCAGCGGGCGTACCCGATCGGCCCCGGCGACGTGCTGCTCCAGAAGACGTCGATCTCGTTCGACGTATCGGTGTGGGAGCTGCTGTGGTGGGCGACAACCGGCGCCGCGCTCGCGCTGCTCGAGCCGGGCGGCGAGAAGGACCCGGCCGCGATCGTCGCCGCCGTCGAGCGCCACGGCGTGACCGCCATCCACTTCGTGCCCTCGATGCTCGCGCCGTTCCTTGCCCACGTGGACCGCTACGGCGACGCCGCCCGCCTGCGCGGCCTGCGCTACGTGTTCGCCAGCGGCGAGGCACTTCCCCCGCGGCAGGCGCGCCGCCTCGCCGAGCTCGTGCCGCACGCTGCCCTGGTCAACCTGTACGGCCCGACCGAGGCCACCGTCGACGTCACCCACCAGCCGGTGGACGCCAGCGACCGGCGTGCCCGGGTGCCGATCGGCCGCCCGATCGACAACATGCGCGCCTACGTCCTCGACGGGTCGGGCCGGCCGGTGCCCGTTGGCCTGCCCGGCGAGCTGCACCTGGCCGGCCTGGGCCTGGCCCGGGGTTACCACGGCCGGCCCGAGCTGACGGCCGAGCGGTTCCCGTCCGGTGCGGCAGTCGGCGAGCAGCGGCTCTACCGCACCGGCGACCTGGCCCGCTGGCTCGATGACGGCACGCTCGACCATCTCGGCCGGCTCGACCGTCAGGTGAAGGTCCGCGGCTACCGCGTCGAGCCCGGCGAGATCGAGGAGTGCCTGCGCGCCCACCCGGCGATCCGCGACGCGGCCGTGGTGGACCGGCACGACGGCTGGCAGACCACGCTGCGCGCCTTCGTGGTCGCCCGCGAACCGGTCAGCGAGACCGAGCTCAAGCGGTACCTGCGCGAGCGGCTGCCCGAGTACCTGGTACCCGCCAGGATCGCCCTGCTCGACGCGCTGCCGCTGACGCCGAACGGCAAGCTGGACCGCGCAGCGCTGCGCCGCCCGCGCGCCAGGACCGCTCCGGCCTACGCGCCACCGCGCGACGACCAGGAGCAGGCGATGGCCAGCATCTGGGCGCAGGTGCTGGGCGTGCCGCGGGTCGGCGTCTTCGACGACTTCTTCGCCCTGGGCGGCAACTCGATCCACTTCGTCGAGGTGCTCGCCCGCGCCAGGTCGCTGGGCCTGGGCTTCACGTTCCAGCAGCTATTCCAGCACCACACCATCGCCGAACTGGCCGGCCAGGCGACCGCCGTCGACGCCGAGGTGGCAGCCGGAGCCGACGAGCCGTTCGCCCTGCTGGAACGGGCCGACCGGGCGGCGCTGCCGGCCGACGCGGCCGACGCGTACCCGCTGTCCATGCTCCAGGCCGGCCTGATCTTCCAGACCGAGATCACCGGGGCCGCCGGGCAGTATCACGACGTGCTGAGCTACCTGATCGGCGGCCGGTTCCACACCGGTGCGTTCACCGAGGCGGTGCGCCTCCTCGCCGGCCGCCACCCGATCCTGCGCACCTCCTACCGGCTCACCGGCTACCGGGAGTTCATTCAGATCGTCCACGAGACGGTGCCACCGCCGCTGCACGTGGTCGACCTGCGCGACCGCAGCGCGGCGGAACAGGACGAGTGGCACGAACGCTGGCTCGCCGATGAGAAGCGGCGGCGCTTCGAGTGGACCGAGGGCGGGCTGGTCACCCTGCACGTGCAGATCCTGGCCGACGACCGCTACCGCTACACGGTCAGCCAGCACAACTCGGCGCTGGACGGCTGGAGCATCAGCCTGCTTCACACCGAGCTCTTCGACCTGTACGAGCGGCTCCGCGCAGGCCAGCCGGTGCCGGAGCAAACGGCCGACCACCACCTGCGGACCTTCGTCGCCCTGGAGCGCGAGGCCATCCGCTCCCCCGCGTCGCGCGACTTCTGGCGCGGCGTGCTGGCGGGCACCGCGCCCACCCGGGTGCCCCGCTCGCTCCCCGGCGCCGGCGCCACCGGCTTCCGGGTGATCATGCACGACGTCGACCTGCCGGCCGGGCTCACCGAACGGGTCGTCGCGCTGGCCGATGACCTGTCGGTCCCGGTCAAGGACGTGCTGCTCGCCGCGCACGTCAAGGTGCTCGGGGAGGTGGCCGACGAGCCGGTCGTGATGACCGGCTACGAGCACAGCGGCCGACCGGAGCGGCCCGGCGCGCAGAGCGCGCTCGGCCTCTACCTCAACACTCTTCCGCTGCGCGTCGACCTGGGCGAGGACACCTGGGCCGGCCTCATCCGGCGCGTCTACCGGGCCGAGCTCGACCTGCTGCCACACCGCCGCTACCCGATGGCGCGGATGAAGCAGGATCTCGGCACGCAGCGGGAGCTGTTCGAGACGACGTTCAACTACACGCACTTCTACCTGCTCAAGCGGCTGCGGGAGCTGCCCGGGTTCGCGCTGCTGGACTTGCGGGTGGACTCCGAGACCGAGTTCGTGTTCCGCACCGAATTCTCCCGGCACTTTTTCGATGACGACCTGCGCCTGTGCCTGCACTACCACGAGCACCTGTTCACGCCCGAGCACATCGCGCGGATCGGCGGCTGCTTCGTCACGGCGCTCGAGCGGATGACCGCCGAGCCAGCCGCGTCACACGCCGCCCGGCCGCTGCTCGCCGACGCCGGATGGGTGCGGGCCGCGGGCGCGGGGTCGGAACAGGGCCCGTCGCCGGAACCTCCCGGGCCAGCTCCGGGCGCCGCCGCCGGCGCGGACCCAGAGGTCACCAGCCGGATCGCCGCGGTCTGGGCCGAGGTACTTGACCTGCCGACCCATGCCGTCGGCGGCGACGCCGACTTCTTCGCCCTCGGCGGCAACTCGCTGTCCGCGCTGCGGGTGGCGCTGGAGACCGGCGGGCTCGTCACGCTCACCGACCTGATGAACCATCCTCGCCTAGACGATCTGGCCCGGCTCGCCGCCAGGCGCCGCCGGGGCGTACCGGACCTGCTGCAGCTGCTGTCCAGCTCCGCGAGCGGCACGCGGTGCGCGCTGGTGTGCGTGCCCTACCCGAGCGGGCACCCGATCAACTTCGCGCCGCTCGCCGCCGAGGTGGAGGAGCTGACCAGCGACATTGCCGTGTACGGGCTGCTGCCGCCGGGCCACGACCCCGGCCGCCCCGGCGAATTCACCGGCGTCGGGGAGACCGCCCGGCTGGCAGCCGGCGAACTGGCGGGAAGCGACGTGCCGCTGCTGGTCTGGGGCCACTGCGGAGGCGCGGCCGTCGCCGTGGAACTCGCCCGGCGGCTGGAGGAGGCCGGCCGGGACGTGCGCCGCGTGTTCATCGGCTCGAAACTGCTCCCGGTCGTGGCGGAGATGCGGGAGAGCGCGCAGATGATCGCGGAGTGGGGCGACGAGCAGATCATCAGGTACATGGTCGACGAGACCGGCTACACCGGCCTGGATGGCCTGGACAGCGCGCAGTCCGAGTTCATGGCCCGGGTCTTCCGCCACGACGTGGGCGGCGGCTACGACTACTTCATCGACGCCGTCCAGCGGCGCGAGTGGAAGCTCGCGGCACCGCTGTCGTTCGTGGTCGCCGCCGACGACCGGGCCCTCGCCCATTACCAGGACGAGTACCGCCGCTGGTCGCTGCTCGCCCCGGAGGTGACGCCGCACGTCATCGGCTCCGGCGGCCACTACTTCGTCCGCACCAGCCCGGCCGCGACCGCGCGGCTCGTGGTCGCGGCGTGGGAGGCCAGCCTCGACGGGGCGGGACGCTGATGGCCGTCGTACCGGTACTGTGCTTCCCGTACGCCGGGGCCGGCGCCTCGGTCTACCGCCGCTGCCAGGAGGTCGAGGCGTCCGGCATCCGGATCAGCCCGGTGCAACTTCCTGGCCGGGAGGAGCTGTCCGACGAGCCGCTGTGCACCGACGCGGCGGAAGCGGTCCAGGCGATGCTCCCGCAGATACTCGACCTCGCCGGGGATGACCCGGAGGTGGCGCTGTTCGGCCACAGCCTGGGGGCGATCCTCGCCTACGAGACAGCACACCACCTGCGGGAGATCGGCGGCCCCGCGGTGGCCCGGCTGTTCGTGAGCGGCTCGCCCGGCCCGTGGACCCGGCGCGCGAACCGAGCCACCGGCCTCACCGACGAGGAGTTCCTCGACCGGGTGCAAGAACTCGCCGGATACCGGCACCCCGCTCTGGCCCACCCGGAACTGCGGGACATGCTGCTGCCCATCCTGCGCGCGGACGTGGCCATGCACGAGAACTACCGGCCGCCGTCGACGGGGACGCTGAACGCGCCGGTCACCTCGCTGCGCGGCACCGGCGACGATCTGGTCTCCGCCGCCGAGGCGGCCGGCTGGGCGGAAGCGACGACCGGCGGGTGCCGGACCGTCGAGGTGCCGGGCGGCCACATGTACCTGGTCGGCTCGCCCGCGTCCTTGGTCGGCGCGCTGGAGCAGGTCCGGTGAGCGTGCCGGGGGGCGGCCGGCTGGCCGGCAAGGTCGCCGTGGTCACCGGCGCGGCGCGGGGCATCGGCCGGGCGTGCTCGGTCGCCCTGGCCCGGGCCGGAGCCGACCTCACCCTGGTGGACATCGGGCACGACCTGCCCGGGGTACCTTACCCGCTCGGCACCGGCAGCCAGCTGGGGCACACCGCGCGGCTGGCCGGTGACCTGGGCGCGACCGTGCTCTGCGCCCGGGCCGACGTCCGCGACCACGCCGCGGTGGCCGCGACGGTCGCCGACACCCTCGACCGCTTCGGCCGGGTCGACGTCTTGCTCAACAACGCCGGCATCGCGGCGCCCTCCGGGAAGCCGGTCCACCACATCACCGGCGACGAGTGGCGGCTCATGCTCGACGTCGACGTCTCCGGGGCGTGGCGGATGATCAGCGCGGTCGGCCCGGTCATGACCCGCCAGCGTGGCGGCAGCATCATCAACGTCTCCTCCGTCGCCGGGCTCGTCGGCTACCGCAACTTCGCCGGCTACGTCACCGCCAAGCACGCCCTGATCGGCCTGACCCGGGCCGCGGCGCTGGACCTCGCCCCAGAGGGGATCCGGGTGAACGCGCTGTGCCCCGGCTCGGTACGCGACGACCCGGCGCTGGAGGGCCGGATGCTCGCCGAGATCGCCCGGGCCCTCGACGTTCCAGCTGACGAGCACGAGGCCGCGTTCCTGGCCGCGCAGCCGGGCAACGCGCTGGTGGAGGCGGCCGACGTCGCGGCCGCCGCGGTGTGGCTCGCTTCCGACGAATCCCGGCACGTTACCGGCAGCGTGGTCACCGTCGACGGCGGGTTCACCGCCCGATGACC
>JASHUI010000492.1:0-3964 GCA_030040095.1 Streptosporangiaceae bacterium
GGCTTACGCGAGCCGATCGCGGGCGGGACGGTGAGCAGCAGCGGGCCGAGCACCTCGGCCAGGCCGGCCAGCCAGGCGTCCCACCGGGGCATGGCGTCCGCGTCCTTCTTGGACCACTTGGACACCTCGTCGTGGTTGCGCTGGGCGTCGTCCGCGTACAGCTTGATCGAGCCGCCCTCGGGGAACGCCTGGTAGTAGGGGCCCATCGGGTAGATCTTGTAGCCATGCCGGGGAAGCTCGAGTTCGTTGATGATGGTCGGCGGCATCAGGCTCATCACATAGGACAGCCGGGTGACGCTGAACTCGGGCGCGTCCGGCCAGGGGGCCTCGGTGGTCGCCGCGCCGCCGGTCTTGTGCCTTCCTTCCAGCACCAGCGTCCGGGCGCCGGACCGGGCCAGATACGCGGCGGCGACCAGACCGTTGTGCCCTCCGCCCACCACGATGGCGTCGTACGTTGCGGCCATGAATCCGCCTTCCGCGAGTTCCCTGGGCCAGGGCACGCCTGCGTCCGCTACAGTGCGGCCTGCCCGATGCCGGCCGCAGCGCGCGGCCGGCGCGCTCTCGGGCCATATGTGACGTGTTGGACTGTGGGCCTGTGGACCTGGAGCGTGTGGACTTCGAATCAGTTTGACTGAATGTTCAGTCTAGAAACCTGCTACCTTGTACACAAGAGGTCAGGAGAATGTCGAGGATGTCGCGATGACAGATGCGGCTGGCGCGACGAGCGCGCTGGGCACCGCCGACCAGCGTCGCGAGCAGATGCTGCGCGCCGCGCTCGACGTCATCGCCGACCGCGGTTATGCCGATACCAGGATCGCCGACGTGGCGGAGCGGACGGGGATCAGCCCGGCCCTGGTCATCTACTACTTCAAGACCAAGGACCAGTTGCTGGCCGAGGCCATCAGGTACGCCGAGGACGGCTGGTATGTGGAAGGCCAGCGCCGGATGTCCGCGCTGCCCACCTCGGCGGCGCGGATCGAAGAGATCGTGGCCATGACCTGCCTGCCCGAGGCCGACACCGAGTCGCACGACTCGTGGGTGCTCTGGCTGGATTTCTGGGCCCTGGCCGCGCGCAGTCCCCAGGTGGCCAGCCTGAGGCAGAAGGCGGACGAGCGCTGGCGGGAGCTGATCGTCTCGCTGGTGCGGTCCGGGCAGGAGGCGGGGGAGTTCCGTCCCGTGGACCCGGATGATTTCGCGATCTTGCTGTCCGCGCTGCTCGACGGGATGGCCATCCAGATCGCCCTCGCCGACCCGGCGGTTGACCCGGCGCGGGCGTTCGAGCTCAGCATGAGGTTCATTTCCGGTCAGCTGGGGTTCACCTGGGACGGGCGCCGGCGCGGAAGCGGCCGGAATCGCCGGCCGAGCGGGAACCATCGGGAGGGCGGATAGCCAGAAGGGCAGGTGGCCGGGATGGCCGGAGGCCGGGTTGAGCTGATTTCGCTGACCAAGCGGTTCACCGAGGTCGCCGTCGACTCGATCGACCTGACGATCGCCAGCGGCGAGTTCTTCTCGCTGCTCGGGCCGTCGGGCTGCGGGAAGACCACCACGTTGCGGCTGATCGCGGGGTTCGAGCGGCCGACCGCGGGCCGGATCCTGCTCGACGACGTCGACGTGTCCGGGGTTCCGCCGCACAAGCGCAACGTCAACACGGTCTTCCAGAGTTACGCGCTGTTCCCGTTCCTCACCGTGTTCGACAACGTCGCGTTCGGGCTCCGCACCCGCCGGATGGACAAGCGCGAGATGATCGCCCGGGTGAACGAGGCGCTGGACCTGGTCAAGCTGCGGGCGTTCGTCAAGCGCCGCCCCGGCCAGCTGTCCGGCGGCCAGCAGCAGCGGGTGGCGCTGGCCCGGGCCCTGGTGCTCAAGCCGTCCGTGCTGCTGCTGGACGAGCCGCTCGGCGCGCTCGACGCCAAGCTGCGCCGCTCGCTCAAGGTCGAGCTGAAGGCGCTGCAGGAGCAGGTCGGCATCACCTTCCTGTACGTCACGCACGACCAGGAAGAGGCGCTGACCATGTCCGACCGGCTGGCGGTGATGCGCGACGGCAAGATCGTGCAGATCGGCAGCCCGCACGAGATCTACGAGGAGCCGGCCGACACCTACGTGGCCGACTTCCTCGGCGTCTCCAACCTGATGGAGGTCGACGTCGTCTCCCGCGGCCCGGGCTCCTGCTGCACGGTCAGGCTGGGCGAGTCCGTGCTGCAGGTGGACCACCGGGGCACGGACGCGCCGGACCGGGCGCACGCGGTGATCAGGCCGGAGCGGGTCCGGGTCGAGAAGTTCGGCTCCGAGGGCCCGAACCGGGTCCCTGCCATGGTCGAGCGGCTGGTTTACCTGGGGTCATCGACGCAGGTCATCCTGCGACTGGCGCCCGGAACGGAGTTGCAGGCGCTGCTGCAGAACGACGGCGATCAGGACCGGCTGGCCCAGCTCTCCCAGGGCACCCCGGTACACGTCTTCCTGGCCCCGGACGCGCTGCGGGTGCTGGCCGGCGGGGAGGTGGCCGAGGCCGGCGAGCCGCCGCTGGCCGACGTGGCCGACCTGGACAAGGACGCGCTGCAGGCCAGCTGAGGACCGCCCGGGCCGGATCACCCGTACTCGGCGCCGGCGATCGTGGTCAGGGCCTGTTTGGCGTCGCCGCGCTCGCCGCGGGTCATGATCCGGTAGCCGATCAAGCCGAGGGTAGCGATCACGAACGACATCAGCAGCATGATCGTGCCGAGGGCGTTCAGGGCGGGGCCGCCGTTGCCGCCGTGCTGCTGCGAGTAGATGTAGACCGACATCGGGGTGTTCCCGGCGTTGGAGTACAGCAGGTCCACGATCACGAAGTCGTCGACCACGCTGGAGAAGACCAGCACGGCGCTGGCGAAGATGGCCGGGGTGAGCAGCGGCAGCAGCACCCGGCGGATGGTCTGGAACTGAGTGGCGCCCAGGTCGGCGGCGGCCTCCTCGTACTGCCGGCCGATCGTCACCAGCCGGGCCTGGACGATGATGGCCGGCCAGCTCACGTTCCAGGTCACCAGGCCCAGGGTCTGCGCGAGCGTGCCCAGGTGCACGAAGCTGAACAGCACGGTGAAGACGAAGAACATCGACACGCCGAAGATCAGCTCGGGGATGACGAAGGACAGGATCATCACGAAGTTGAACGAGGAGGACGTTATCCCGCGCCACCGGTTGATGCCCAGCGCGAACGCCACGCCGAGCGGCACGGCGATCAGCGTCGTGTAGACCGACAGCCGCAGGGTCTGCAGGACCGCGTCCTGCAGCACGGTGCTGTGCAGCACCGAGTTCACCGGGTCGGTGAAGTACCAGCGCCAGGAGAATCCCTGCCAGGTGGCCTGCGACTTGCCGTTGTTGAACGAGAACAGCACCGCGATCGCGATCGGCACCAGCGACCAGATCAGGTAGAGCCAGGTGAAGCCCTCCAGGAACCAGGGGTGCCGCCACGGGTTGCGCCAGGGCGGGCGCCAGCGGGCGCCGCGGCCCAGGCCGGCGCGGCTAGGCGCCGCCGGCTCCCGCCCTGGCGCAACCCGTGGCGGCACGCCTGGTTCCTGGAGGGCTTCACCTGGATCTACCTGATCTGGTCGATCGTGCCGCTCGCGCTCGCGGTGCTGTTCTCGTTCAACAACGGCAAGTCGCAGGCGGTGTGGCAGGGCTTCTCCTGGCGCTGGTACTTCACCGACCCGGTGAACTCGGTGCTGCACAACCCGGCGCTGCACGCCGCGGTGATCCAGACGCTGCGGCTGTCGTGCCTTACCACCCTCATCGCGGTCCCGCTCGGCGTGGCGTTCGCCCTGGGCATCAACCGCTGGTACGGGCCCACCGCGGCGACGTTCAACTTCGTGATGATCCTGTCCTTTGTCGTGCCCGAGCTGATCTTCGGCGTGGCGATGTTCTTCGCGTTCACCGTGCTGTTCAGCTTTGTCCACCTGGGCACGCTCGCGCAGGTCCTGGCCCTGGTCAGTTG
>JASHUI010000493.1:0-9082 GCA_030040095.1 Streptosporangiaceae bacterium
CGAGCCCTTCGGGCGCGACGGCGACCGCGGCGCCGCGCCGCGCCACCGCCGCCACGGCGACGCAGTCCAACGTGGCCCCGTCCAGGGTCACACAGTTCTCCGGGTGCATGCTGAGCGCCACCATCCGTCGGAAGATCAGAGGATCATTATCGGGACGAGCCCGCCATGACCGCATGACCAGGTGCTCGAGCCCCCGCGGGTCGCAGCGGGCGGCGCCGCGCGGGGCGTCACCGGTCGTCTCGCAGGTGGCCGCGCAGGGTGGGGGCACTGTATGCGGTCCGGTGCAGGCCCCGGTCCTGGAGGATCGGCACGACGTGGTCGGTGAACCGCTCGAGCGAGCCGGGCAGCGTCGCCGGCTGCAGCGTGAAGCCGTCGCTCGCGCCCTCGGCCAGCCAGGCCTCGATGAGGTCGGCGAACTGCTCGGGCGTCCCGGTGAACTCCAGGCCGCCGGGCAGGCCGGTGAGTTCGTCGGCGAGCTGGCGGAACGTCTTGCCGGTCTCCCGGCCGCGTCGCACGACCTCGTCGGTTCGGCTGGCGCGGGTCGCGGCCGCGATCGCGGCCTCGGTCAGCGGCCGGTCCGGGTCGATCAGCCTGGCGTCGAACCCGGTGTTGTGCGCGAGGTTGCGCCAGCGGAACTCGGAATCCACCCGGTCCTCCAGGTCGGCCCGCAGCGCCCGGGCCTCGGCCTCGGTGCTGCCGAGCACGAACGCGACGCCGGGCAGCACGAGCACGTCGTCCGGGTCCCGCCCGTGGCGGCGGGCGGCGCCGCGGATCGATTCGCGGAACCGGCGCCCGGACGGGATGTCGGGCTGCGCGGCGAAGACCAGGTCGGCGCTCTTCCCGGCGAGCTCGATGCCGGGCCCCGACGAGCCGGCCTGGGCGAACGCGGGCCTGCCCTGCGGGGAACGGGGCAACGTCAGCGCACCGCTGACATCGAAGAACCGGCCGTGAAAGTCGACCGGCTTGATCAGGTCGGGGTTCGCCCAGACGCCCTTCTGCTGATCGCTGACGACCGCGGCCGCGTCCCAGCTGTCCCACAGCCGCGTGACGACGTCGACGAACTCCTCGGCCCGCGCGTACCGGTCCGCGGGGTCAGGGTGGGCCGCGAGCCCGAAGTTGCCGGCCGCCCCCGCGTACCGGGTGGTTACGATGTTCCAGCCGGCGCGGCCGCCGGACAGGTGATCGATGGTGGCGAGCCGGCGCGCCAGGTCGTACGGCGCGCTGTAGGTCGTGGACGCGGTCGCGATCAAGCCGATCCGGGTCGTGCTGCGAGACAGCGCGGCGAGGAGCTCGAGCGGGTCGAACCCGACCTGGGGGAAGTACCGGGCGCGGAAGATCGCGAGCGCGGGGGAGTCGGCGAAGAACACCGCGTCGAGCAGGCCGCGCTCAGCGGCGAGCGCGGCTCGCTCGAGCACCCCGAACCGGGCGGGTCCGGCGAGGTCCGCCGGGTCCGCTAGCTTCCATGCGGACTCGTGGTAGCCGACGCCGGTGAGGAAAGCCGTGAGGTGAGCCCTCCGCCCGCTCATGCCGCGTACCTCGCGGCGGCGGCGGACAGGCTCAGGGTGGCCTGGATGGTCGTGGGCAGGACGTTCGGCACCAGCTCAGTAGCCATGGTCCAAGGTAACGGCGACGCAACCGCCGCAGCGCCTATTACTGATCCCGGCCGGCCTAGTGCCATCGCCCCGGCCGTGCCTGGCGGGCCTGCCCCTGCGTCACGGGCCGGCGCTGAGGCACCGGGAAGTCCAGCACGCGGCCGGAGCGGCGCAGCGATCACCGAGTACCGCCAGCCCGGAATCATCCGCGCCTGGCCTTTTCGGTTTTTGGCCATCTGAACAGGCCGATAACGGATGCCCCGGTAATCGGGATCCGGCTACTGTAAGCACAGGGAACGTCGCGGCCGCGCAGTGGGTCTCGCCGACGTCCAGCCCGCTTACGCTCACGCTCATCCCGGCTCGAACCTCACCCTGGCCGAGGACAACGCCGGCCCGCCGCAGGCCGCCATATGGATCACAAGGAACGCTGCCGCCCCCGTCGAGCGGAGGTGAGGAACGGCAGGGCTGACCTCAGCCGGGCGGAGGTGAGGGACCGCACGGCTGACCTGAAGAACCGGTTTCGCGCTGGAGGCCGCGCCTGGCCATTGCGGCCAGAGTGCGCTAATAACTAACTGCCGCAATTCCTTTTTCCCAATACCGTCCCAGTGCGTCGCGGCGGACGGTGCTGGAGATTTTGTGGGATCTGGGTCTTGCCTTTCCTCGGGCACCACAGGAACATTGGTGCAGCTGGATCAGCTTGTGAGCACGCCACCTGTCCTGTACCTGGTCGCAATAGTTTGCTGAAGGGCGGGTTCTCATGCCGTTCTATCTTGGTTTCGATAGTGGCACCTATCCCGGTAATGCGGTAATGCAGTCGCTCAAGTCCTCGACCCCGCTGTCGTTCGCGGGGTTCTACCTCGCCCCGTCCCCGGGCCACAAGGACATGGGGTGGATGTCGGCGGGGGCGGCGAACCTGGCGGCGATGGGCTGGGGCCTGGTCCCGGTCTATTACGGTCAGCAGCTGCCGCCGCCGGTGGTCAACTCGGTCGCGCCGCTCAGCGGGCCTGCCGGGGGCGGGACCAGCGTGACGATCACCGGCAGCGGCTTCACCTACGCCTCCGTTGTCCGCTTCGGGTCCAAGTCAGGGACTGGGTTGACCGTGGTCTCCGACACCCAGATCACCGTGACCAGCCCGGCCGGGACCGGCATAGTGGGTGTCACCGTGACCAACCCGATGGGCCCGTCGGCCGCCAGCGGGACCGCCCAGTTCACGTACCTGACGGTCGCCGGCCCGGTCCCTCTCGACCCGCACCCGCTGCTGCAGCCCGATGCGGCCCCCGCTGTTACGAGCATTCTGACGACCGCGCAAGGCACCATTGATGGGGCGCAGGCGGTAGCGGACGCGGGCAACGCGCATCTGGCGACCGGATCGGTCATCTACCTCGACGTTGAGGCCGTCGGAACGCTGCCGCAGGCCTGGATGAACTACATCACGGCCTGGGCCGCACAGGTTCAGACCTCGGCCTACCGTCCCGGGATTTACTGCTTCTACTCGAGCCCGGCGGTCCAGATATCGGCCGCACTGGCGGTCCCGTTCTGGATCTTCCATCCGGCCAATAGCGGCTCGGTGACAGTAGACGCCAACACCGAGACAGCACCTGACCCGGGCACCTCCGGATTCCCGGGAGCGACCGTATGGCAGTACGACGAGAGCCAGGGCACCAAGATCGTGGTGTCGATGACGTGGACCGACTCCACCGGAGCATCCCACATCCTCACCCCCGTGGACATGGACACCTCCACCGTGCCAGACCCGTCGAACCCGCAGGCGAGCATCACCCCGGTGGTCACCGGGGTCGATCCCGGCAGCGGGCCGGAGGCGGGCGGCACCCCGGTGACGGTCACCGGCAGCGGCTTCGACGCCACCAGCTATGTCACGTTCGGGCTGGCTAACGCGGCCGCGACCGTCGATTCCGCCACCAAGATCACCGCCACCAGCCCGGCCGGCACCGACGCCACCCCGGCCGGCACCGGCACCGTGCCGGTCACGGTGACCACCCCCGGCGGCACATCGGCCGACAGCACCGCCGCCCAGTACAGCTACCTGCCCGTGCCCGCGGTCACCGCGGTCACCCCCGGCGGCGGGCTGGCCGCGGGCGACACCCCCGTGACCATCACCGGCAGCGGCTTCACCGACGCCACCGCCGTCCGGTTCGGGTCCGAAAACGGGACCGGACTGAACGTCGGCTCCGACACCCAGATCACCGTGACCAGCCCGGCCGGCACCGGCACGGTGGATGTCACCGTGACCACGCCCGGCGGCACGTCGGCCGCCGGCTCTGCCGCCCAGTTCACCTACCTCGGGGTCACCTCGGTTGACCCGGAAAGCGGGCCGGAGGCCGGGGAGACCCCCGTGACGATCACCGGCAGCGGGTTCACCTACGGCACCGCCACCGTCCAGTTCGGATCCGACACCGCGTTCGCGATGACCGTCGACTCCGAGAGCCAGATCAGCGCCACCAGCCCGGCCGGCACCGGCACCGTGGATGTCACCGTGACCACCCCGGCCGGCACGTCGGCCATCACTGAGGACGATCAATTCACCTACTACCCGGTGCCCGTTGTCACCTCTCTTGATCCGCAAAGCGGGCTGGACGCGGGCGGGACCCCCGTGACGATCACCGGCAGCGGCTTCACCGGTGCCACCGCTGTTGCGTTCGGATCCGCCGATGCCGCGTTCAACGTCGACTCCGACAGCCAGATCAGCGCCACCAGCCCGCCCTACTCCGGCACCGTGAATGTCACCGTGACCACGCCGGGCGGCACGTCGGCCGCCAGCTCGGGTAGTCAGTTCACCTATATTCCGGTGCCCGTGATCGAGCAGCTAGAACCGGACAGCGGGCCGGACGCGGGCGGGACCCCCGTGACGATCACCGGCAGCGGCTTCACCGGCGCCACCGCTGTCGCGTTCGGATCCGCCGATGCCGCGTTCAACGTCGATTGGGACGAAGAGATCAGCGCCACCAGCCCGCCCGCCCCCGGTGCCGGCACCGACACCGTCCTGGTCACCGTGACCACCCCGGGCGGCACGTCGACCGCCGCTGCTGGGAGCTATTACCACTACTACCCGGTGCCCAGCGTCACCTCGGTTGATCCGGAAACCGGCTCGGAGACCGGCGGGACCCCCGTGACAATCAGCGGCAGCGGCTTCCTCGGCGCCAACCCCGTGCAGTTCGGATCCGCCGATGCCGCGTTCAGCATCAATTCCGACAGCGAGATCAGCGCCACCAGCCCGGCCGGCTCCGGCACCGTCGACGTCATCGTGACCACCCCGGGCGGCACGTCGGCCATCACTGAGGACGATCGGTTCACCTACTACCCGATGCCCGTTGTCACCTCGGTTGATCCGGACGGCGGGCAGGATGCGGGCGGGACCCCCGTGACGATCAGCGGCAGCGGCTTCACCGGCGCCACGGCTGTCGCGTTCGGGTCCGCCGACGCCGCGTTCAGCGTCATGTCCGGCAGCGAGATCCGTGCGACCAGCCCGGCCGGCTCCGGCACCGTCGACGTCACCGTGACCACCCCGGCCGGCACGTCCGCCGCCAGCTCGGACGGCCAGTTCACCTACTACCCGGTGCCCGAGGTCACCGAGGTGGCGCCCGACGTCGGACCGGAGGCAGGGGGGAACAACGCGACGATCAACGGCACCGGCTTCACCGGCGCCACCATGGTCCAGTTCGGATCCGCCGTGGCCGCGTTCCACGTCGACTCCGACACCGAGATCGGCGTCACCTGTCCGACCGCGACCGAATCCGGCGCCGTGTACGTCACCGTGACCACCCCCGGCGGCGCGTCGGCCGCCAGCCAGGAGGCCGAGTACACCTATTGGCCGCCGCCTTCGATCACCGGGATTTATCCGAACAACGGGCCGGACTCGGGCGGCACCAGCGTGAACATCACCGGCAGCAACTTCGACGGCGGGGTTGAGGTTCTTTTCGGGTCCGCCGATGCGGACGACATGAGCGTGCCCGCCGAAAGCGTGATCATCGTCACCAGCCCGCCCGGCTCCGGCACCGTCGATGTCACCGTGTCCACGTGGGGCGGCAAGGCGACCACAGAGTTCATCTACACCTCAGGCACTGACACCGACACCGACACCGACACGGATACCGACACCGACACGGATACCGACACTGACACTGACACGGACACCGACACGGACACCGATACCGACACGGACACCGATACCGACACCGACAGCGGCACTGACACCGGCACCGGTACCGGCACCGGCACCGGCACCGACGACACTGCCGACGACGAGAAGCAGTTGCGAGGTGGACTGGCGTGAACGTGACTGAGCCTTCGGTGAACCGACCCCTCCGATGAAGAGGTCGCCCTGCCTTGACTGAACCAAAGGCTAACGCCTTCCCCGAGTCCATAGACAATGACGACGCGGCATTCCATATTGCTTTGGGGCGCAAATTCTACAAGCAGCACATGTATTCCGACGCGGAGCTTAGCTTCGCGCGTGCGCTGGCTTTGGATCCTAGCTCAGCGACCGCCCACAACAATTTAGGGTGGCTCCGGCAAGCAAATGGCGATGAAGAGGGTGCCATACGTTGCTATGAACGCGCAATAAAACTAAGCCCGTCTCTGAGCATAGCAAGGGTGAACTTGGCCACGCTCCTGTCAAAGGCGGGCCAGTCCGCGGAGGCTGAGCGACACTGGCTTGCCCTGGCCTCGAGCAGCCCAGGGGATCGGAAGATACTTGGCAAGCTGATCGACGCCGCCTTGCGAGCGGGGCATCTCGAGGCAGCTTCTCTGTATTCGGAAGAGTATGCCCGGCTATTCCATGGCCGGCGGGCCGAGAGCACGCCCACATCCCGCGATCCGGCACCGACGTATGTCACCATTCCGAAGCTCGAGCATGACATTGGGCAGTTTTCTTATCTGCGGGCACAGGGGGTGATGCCCGACGAGATGTCCGAGTTCATCGAGCGCTACACCAGAGTCCTGACCGCTGCGACGGGCCAGCATGGCAGCGGCGACCGCTGGGAGATAAGTGAGGCCGAGCGCTCGGAAATCGGAAGCATCTATAACCGCTTCGTGCATCTTCGCGCAGCTCCGCGGGTTCGGAAGGCGTTGTCGGGTGCATGGCACAGAGCTACGGTCGAGGAAGCCTACCTCCGTCACTCGTTCGGACTCGCAGTGGTAGACAACTTCCTTTCGGAAGACGCCCTTCAGGCCCTCAGGCTTTTTTGCCTGGAGTCCACGATCTGGTTTAATAATCGCTACGCCTATGGCAGGCTGGGCACTGCCTTCCGCCGGGGTTTCAATTGTCCGTTGCTCATACAGATCGGGCAGGAAATCGCGGAGGCCTTCCCCTGCCTTATTGGCGACAAGCATCGCCTTCTGCAGATGTGGGCGTACAAGTACTCCAATATCCAACCAGAGACTTCCGCGCATGCTGACTTTGCCGCTGTGAACGTGAATTTCTGGCTCACGCCTGACGAGGCAAACCTTGACCCGGCTTCGGGCGGGATGATCATTTATGACGCAGAGGCGCCGATGAGCTGGGACTTCGACAGCTACAACAAACAGGGAGGTAAGATCGCCAAGTTTCTTCGGGAACAGGCGGCACAGTCGGTTACGGTACCATACCGGGCAAATCGTGCGGTGATATTTAATTCTGACATGTTTCATACCACGCAGTCGCTATCGTTCCGCGATGGATATGAAAGCAGGCGGATTAATGTCACCTTTCTTTTTGGCTCGCGCGAAAGAGATCTGAAGCGCTCGGGCGCTGACTCGGCTTCGGTCGGCCCCCTCAGCTCTGGGCCAGGTTCACGATCGACTGCGGGACCCCGGTGAGGGAGCCGCCGGGCGGCAGGTAGGCGAGGTTGTAGGAGGTGGCCTGGGCCAGTGACCCGGCGACGTCGATCTCGATCGTGTGCTGCCCGCCCGCCAGTACCGCGTCGGCGCACTCGCCGGCCATGGTGCCCGCATAGGTGCCGAGGAAGTCGAAGTTGATGTCGCCGTTGTTGCCGTTCTGCTCGTAGACCTCGTTGGTCAGGAACAGGTTCCCGTCGACGGACATGACGAAGTTCTGGGTGTCGGCGACGCAGAACACCCAGTCACCGGCGCCCGGCAGCGTGATCGTTCCGGTCAGCGTCAGGGTCCAGTTGCCGGAGGAGCCCGCGGTGACACCGGGCGGCGGTGAACCCTCGGGCCAGGTGGCGCACACGTCGGTGGCGCTGTCGGTGCCGACCGGGACGTCGTATCCGGTGCAGGAGGTCGGCGCCGCGACCGTGAACGCCGCCGGCGCCGAGCTGGACCCGGAGTACGCCTCACTGCCGGACGGCGGTGAATACACCGCGACCACCGAGTGGCTGCCCGCCGACGTGTAGGTGCTGCTCGCCGTGAACGTCCCGGCCGAGGTGACCGACGCGGTCGCGAACGCGGTGGACGACCCGTTGTCGTACAGGCTCACCGAGCCCGACGTCACCGGAACGTTCGGGCTCTGGGTCGTGTCGGTGACCGTCCCGGAGAACGCCACCGGGAATCCGGCCGCGCTGCCGCCGCCGGTCTCGGTCAGCGTCGTGGAGGTCGCGTCCGGCGCCGCGCCCGACAGATTGGCTCGCCCGATATCACCGCCGCACGCGAACCAGACGTTCCCGTCGGGGCCGGCTGTGATGTCGTCGTCCTGGCCGCCCCGGGGAGAGAGCAGAAACTCATTGAACGCGCCGGCGGTCGACATCTGGGCCACATATTTGTACTGGTCTGACGTGAGCCACAGGTTGCCATCAGGGCCGGTCGTGATCGCCCAGGGCTCGGGGAAGCTGCTGGGGAGCGCGAATTGATTGACGACTCCCTCGGTGGGGTCGAGGCGCCCGACAAAGCCGCCGTAGTATTCCGTGAACCACAGATCCCCGTCGGGCCCGGTCGTAATCGCAATGGGCTCGGCGCCGTAAGGGCCGATGTTGCCGCCGACGCTGGGTATGTTGAACTCGGTGATGACGCCGGAGGGCGTGATCCGCCCGATCTGGTTGGCGTTTTCCTCGGTGAACCAGAGGTTCCCGTCCGGCCCGGCCGTGATCCAGAATGGCTGGCTGCCGGCGGTTGGCACCGGGAACTCGGTGATGACGCCGGAGGGCGTGATCCGCCCGATCTTGTTGCCTAGCTCCTCGGTGAACCAGACGTTGCCGTCTGGTCCGGTGGTGATCCCGGTGGGGTCGCTGCCGCCCGTGGGCACCGGGAACTCGGTGACGACGCCAGACGGGGTGATCCGCCCGATCTCGTTCACGCCGCTCTCGGTGAACCAGAGGTTCCCGTCCGACCCGGTCGTTATCGCGAAAGGGTAGGCGGTGTTGGCGTTAGGCGTCGGGAACTCGGTGACGACCCCGGAGGGGGTGATGCGGCCGATGGTGCCGTCGTCCCATCCGGTGAACCAGAGGTTCCCGTCCGGCCCGGCGGTGATCCCCATCGGCTCCGGGTTGAGACCGCTCCCGTCGACCGGGACCGGGAACTCGGTGATGGTCACCGGATCC
>JASHUI010000494.1:0-3908 GCA_030040095.1 Streptosporangiaceae bacterium
CGGGCTGCCCGCCGCGGGCCAGGACACGCTGGCGGTGGTCGAGCAGATCGCCGGGACGGCGGCCAGTGCGGCCCGCGCGCCGGTCCTGGCCGCACTGGCCGCCGACGCGGGCGGTGCCCCGCTCTACGGCGGGCCGGTCTCCAGCCTGTCCGGCCTGGCCGGAATGGTGAACGACTCCTTCTCCGCCCAGCCGCTCATCGTGGGAGCGCCGGCATGACCGCGACGGTGCAGTTCTTCGACAGCGACGTGCCGCCGATCAGCGGTGGCGACTTCGTCATCACGGTGACGCAGACCGCGAGCGCCATCGCCCCCGACATCCCGCCCGCGCAGCAGAAGATCACCTTCAGCGCGCCACAGGTCACGCTCGACCCCGCCGAGGTGGTCCAGTGCTCGCCGCCGCCGTCAGCCACCGGGCCGTTCGGGGACGTGCTCGCCTCGGTGCTGCTGGCCGAGCCGAGCCTGCCGTGGGAGCGGTCGATGCCGGCCGAGAACTGCCCGTGGCTGGCGCTGCTGGTCTTCGCCGACGGCGAGCTGTCGGGCGGCGACCCGGCCACGCACGCCGTGACGGCCACCGTGGCCGAGTTCCTGGCGATCAAGGACGCGGTCGTCCCGAAGATCACGCTGGAGGCCGACGTCGCGCCGTCGCAGGCGTGCAGCTACATCCGGGTGCCGACCGGGCTGTTCACCGACGTCACCCCGCGCGCCGGTGAGTTGCCCTGGCTGGCCCACGTGCGCCGGTCGGTCCCGGACTCCGGTCCGGCCACGGAGCTGGGCGTCGTCATGGCGAACCGGTTCCCGGCGGTGCCCGCCGCGGACGCCACCGCGCCGGCCGCCGCCGTCGCCCACCTGGTGTCGGTCGAGGGGCTGACGCCCTGGCTGACCGACGCCCCGGTGTTCACTGCCAGTGGCCTCGAGGATGGCACGCCCGTGCTCGGCAGCGTGGTCATGCTGTCGCTCGCGAGCTGGACGTTCGCCGTGGTGCCCGAGCCGGCGGAATCGTTCCAGGGCCTGACGCTCAGCCTGCTCGACGCCGAGTACGACCCGGCCGCCGGCCGGCACAGCCCGGACCGTCTCGCGCTGCGGCTGCCGCTGC
Organism: Streptosporangiaceae bacterium; assembly: GCA_030040095.1. GTDB lineage: Bacteria > Actinomycetota > Actinomycetes > Streptosporangiales > Streptosporangiaceae > JASHPR01. Next base: position 1,094 of record JASHUI010000494.1, read on the forward strand.
CCCCCGGCTACGGGCCCGGCGCGCCCGACCCGGGGCAGGCCGAAGTGGCGGCCCGGCTGACCGGCGGTTACGTGCCGCTGACCTACCACACACGCTCCGGCGAGGAGACGATGGCGTGGTACCGCGGCCCGGTCACGCCGGCCCTTGTCGCCGCGATCGACCCGCCGCCGCCGTTGCCGACCGCCGACGCCGCGCTGATCTACGACGCCGCGTACGGCGTGTTCGACGTCTCGCTGGCGGCGGCGTGGCAGGCCGGCCGGGCCGCCGCGCTGGCCGACCGGTCGTTCGGGCAGGCGCTGTTCTCCTACCGCCAGACGGTCCAGCAGCTTGGCGACGTCGTGGTCGACCGGGTCGCCCGGCCCCAGTTCCCCGACGAGCCGAGCACCGACCTGCACGGCCTGGCTGGGCAGGCGCTCGGCGCCCTGCACGCCGTACTCGGCCGGGAGATCGCTGGCCCGGTGCCCGGCAACGGCCAGCAGACCGCGGCTCCGGCACCCGGCGACGGCACGGCCGGCCCCCTGGTCGGCCGCTCCCGGCTCCGGGTCCAGCCAGCTCCGGCGGGCCGTGCTCTGCTCGCCGCCCTCGGCGACCCCGCCGTCCAGCAGGCGGTGACCGACCTTGCCGCCGACGCGCTCGCGCCGGTCGCCCAGTGGCTGGCCGGGCTCACCCTGCTGGAACCGCTGCCGTTCACCTGCCTGGTGCCCGACCCGCGCATGCTGCCGCGCGTGACGCCCTCCGCCGCCGACCCGGACGCTTCGCTGCCCGGCGCGATCCGGTTCGGCTACATCGACCCCAACTGGATCACGGCGCTGGTTACCGGCGCGCTGAGCCTCGCGGTCGAGTCCAGCCGTCAGGCAGGCACCCCCGGCACCATCGACCCCGCCGTACGGGCAGCCATCGGCGCAGCGCTGGCCCAGCGCTGCGGGCTCAGCCAGCCGCCCGGCGGGCCCGTGTCGGTCCTGCTGCTGCGCTCCGACCTGGTCTCCGGCTGGCCGACGCTCACCGTGACGCCGCTGGACGCGACCGGGGCGGCGGTGCCGGTGCTGCGCCTGGACCGTCTGGCCCCTGGCGTGCTGCTGGCCCTTTTCGACGGGATCCCTGCGTCGGTGCGCCTGGCTGAGCCGCACGCGGCCCTGACCCTCGGTCTCGATGAGCAGGGCGCCGCCGAGCTGCGCAATCTCCGGCCGCCCGCCGGGACCGGCGACCCTGCGGTGGGCGCGCCGCTGGGCCGCACCGTCCCGGTGCTCGCCACCCCGGCCTGCCTGCGGCCCGGCGGCCGGGTGCTGGCCGTCGGGGGGCTGGTCACCACGATCACGACCGCGCTCAGCGGTCAGGGCCAGCCCGTCGCCGCGTTCGGCCCGGCCGCCCTGGCCCTCCAGCTCGTGCGCGCCCCGCAAGAGATGACGTTCGACAGTGCCGCTGGAGGGTCCTGAGCCATGCCCACGCCGCTGATCGTCCCGATCGACGTCGAGGCGCTCGTCGTCAACGCCGCCTACCAGGGTGCACAGCCGCTGCGCCGCTGGCCCTTCAACTACACCGCGCTCGCGCAGTTCAACAGCCCCGAGCCCGAGGCTGGGCAGGGCCAGTCCACGACCAAGCCACCAGCGGTCGGCGTGCACCTGCGCTGGACCCTGCCGGCCGCCCTGCGCCGTGGCGTACAGAAGCCGCCAGCCGACGGCGGGTCGCAGACCGCCGTCGGCGACGTCAGCTACCCGGCGGTGCCCAACCGCTGGCTGATCGTGCGCCTGTCCACCGCGCCCGGCGGCACGCAGCGCCAGGCGACCGCGTGGGTGCTGGAGAGCGACTGCCCGAACCCGGACTCGCCAACGCAGTACCTCGTCGACAACAGCATCCTGACCGCGTGGACCAGCAGCGGCGACGCCGTCCGGGTGGCCGGGGCGCGGTCGGTCATCAACACGGCGCAGGGCGGCCCGCCTGTCGCGCCGCTGGGCCGTGCCTTTCCGGCGGCCGGCTGGGCGGAGCGGGCCGCGACGGCGACGTTCCTGACCGCTGTGGCGCCCGGCAACGCCGTGTTCGCCGCCTACCAGCCGCAGCACGAGAACGTGTTCGCGTTCACCGACACGCTCGACGGCGTCGGCCCCGACCACCTCACCTACCTGGTCACCGGCTGGTACTCCAGCCCGGCGGACGACCCCCTGACCACGGGCGCGGCCGCGGCCATGGCCGCGGCCGGCTGGATTCTGGCCGGGCCGGGCGATCCTGGCGAGGTGACAGCCTCGCTGTACCAGGGCCTGGCCCTGGGCGTGCCGTGGAACCAGGGCACCGCCCAGCCACCCACGCCGCTGAGCGGCCTGGCCGGCCAGGTGGCCGCGGCGATCGGAATGACGGAGGTCGAGGCGCTGACCGCGCTGATCGCCGCGCAGCCCGGGCCGCCCGTCGCCGACCCGGCCGTGCTGCAGGCCTTCCAGTACGGGTTGCTTCCGGCCTTCGAGCAGGTCAACGGGCCCGAGCTGCTGGCCAACGCGGTGCACCAGGCCGGCTTCGGCTCGGCCCCGGGCGGGACCCGCTGGACGATCGTGCCGGCCTCCGGCACCGACAGTGACACAGCCCAGCTCACCCCCGGCGAGGTGAGCTGGCTGGCGGAACTCAACGCCACCCAGGATCAGCTCGACGCGGCCGTGCTCCGGCTGGCCGGCCTCCAGTGGAGCCTGTACGCCATCTGGTGGAAGTGGCAGAAGGGCCAGATGGAATCGGTGATCGTGCCGCCGGACGGGTTCGACGCCGATGCCTACGCCCTGGTGGTCCAGACCACGCTGCCGCAGGCGATCGCCGCCGCCCGCGGCGTGGTCACGGC
>JASHUI010000495.1:0-14634 GCA_030040095.1 Streptosporangiaceae bacterium
TCGCCCGGCACCCCTGAGCCACAGGACACGCCGCCCGGATATCACGAAACGCCGAGCCCGCAGCCGGAACTAGGCCAGCCGACGCAGCAGCCCCAGCCGGGTTACGGTGGGTACGGTGCCCAGCCCGGCCAGCCCGGGTACGGCCAGCCCGGATACGGCACCCAGCCGGGATACGGCCAACCCGGATACGGCCAACCCGGACAGCCGGGATACGGCCAGCCCGGGTACGGCACCCAGCCCCCGGGCAGCCAGCCCGGCCCCGGCACCCAGCCCCCGGGCGGCCAGCCGGGATACGGCCAGCCCGGACAGCCGGGATACGGCCAGCCCGGACAGCCCGGGTACGGCACCCAGCCTGGATACGGTCAGTCCGGCCAGTCCGCGTACGGCCAGTCCGGGCAGCCCGGCTACGGCACCCAGCCTGGCTACGGCTATGGATACGGCACTGCTCAGGGGCAGCCGTCCTACGGCACAGCCGGGTACGGCTCTCCTTATCAGCCCTATCCAGGAACCGGCTACCAGTATCAGGCCACCAAGGATCCGACCCTGGCCGAGTGGTGGCAGCGGCTGCTGGCCCGGATCATCGACGGCCTCGTCATCAGCGCGATCCTCCTGGCGCTGTGGGTTCCGGTCGTTGTCGGGATAGTGAACCGAGTGCGCACCGTCAACAACGAGTACGCCGGGAACCTCAACAGCCCGGCCGCGCAGACCGCAATGAACCACGCGGTAAGCCAGTCTTTCGGGTCCTTCTACTTGATCGGCCTCGTCGCGGTGCTCATCGTCTTCGGCTATGACGCGGTGCAGCACGGGCTGTGGGGGCAGACCCTTGGCAAACGAGCCCTGGGCACGCGGGTGGTGAACGCCGATACCCGGTCGAAGATCAGCGGAGGGACAGCGGCCGGGCGCGCCGCCGTGTATGCCTTTCCGCCGCTGGTCCCCTTGGTAGGAGGGCTGTTCGCGCTGCTGAACGAGCTGTGGCTGCTCTGGGACGGGCGGCGCCAGTGCTTGCACGACAAAGCCGCGCGCACCGTGGTGGTGAAGACCCGTCCTCCGGTCGGAGCGGCTTACACTCCGCCGCCCGGCTATGGCCAGCAGCCCGGCTACGGCCAGCCCGGCTACGACCAGCCGCCCGCCGACCAGCCGCCGAGCACCCCGCCCGCCCCCTAGCCACGGGCCAGAACAACAGCTTGTACCGCGACGCGCGCAGCTGGCCGACCAGGTTGTCGCACTGTTCCGGGCACCCCCGGCCGGCTCAATCGGCCGTCCAGTAGCGGTCACCGGCCAGGACGAGCGCCGCCGCACCGATCAGGCCGGCGCTGCCGCCGAGCGCGGCCGGTACCACCTGAACCCGGCGCGCGAACTCGAGCCTGGCATGGGCTTGCAGCGCCTCCTGCAACGGCTCGAACAACACGGAGCCGGCCTGGGACAGCCCCCCACCCACCGCCACCACCTCGAGGTCGCACAGGTGGGTGGCGGACGCGATGGCGATGCCGAGCGCCCGGCCCGCCCGGCGCATCGCGGCCAGGCCGACCGGGTGGCCCTCGGCGGCGTCCTGCGCCAAGTCCCTGGCCGAGGCGTCCGGCTGGCCCGGGCGCCAGCCCCGGTCCTGGGCCCAGGCCACGAGCGCGGGGCCCCGGGCGATCGCCTCCAGGCAGCCGCGGCCGCCGCACAGGCAGTCCGGCCCTTCCTCCGGGTCGACCACCACGTGCCCGATGTGGCCGGCGTTGCCCGACGCGCCGGAGATGATCCGGGAGTCCAGGATCAGACCGCCGCCCACGCCGGTCGACACCACCATGCCGAGCACGTTGTCCTTTCCCCGGCCCGTGCCCCGCCAGTGCTCGGCCGCCACCAGGCAGACCGCGTCGTTGTGGACCCGGACCGGGGACCCGGCGAACAGATCCCGCAGCCGGGCCCGCAGCGGGAACGACCGCCAGGCCGGGATGTTGAGCGGCGAGACCAGCCCGGCCGGCCACTCCATCGGGCCGCCGCAGCCGACACCGACGCCGGAAATTCCGTCGACCTCGCGGACCCCGGCCGAGGCGAGGACCCGGCCGAGCAGCCCGCACAGCGCGCGCCAGAGCCGCTCCGGGTCGGGGTCGCGAGGGGTCGGCATCTCGGCCGACTCGATCAGCCACCCGTCCGGCGCGGCCACCGCGGCGGCGAGCTTGGTGCCGCCGACGTCGATGGCGAGCACCGGCCTGCGATCCGCCATGCCCGGCCTCCCAAGGTGCGCATCCAGGCAACCAGCACGTAGTGTCTATGGGTGCAGCGAAAGAGCGAGCCCAAGACAGCGACCACCCGGTCGGCCGCCCCGGCAGCCTCGACCCTAGGGCAACTTCGCGCCAGCGATCACGAGTTCGCGACCGTGAAGCAGGAAATCCGGCGGAACCTGCTGGCCCGGATGCGGGCAGGCGAGGACGCTTTCCCCGGGATCATCGGCTTCGGCCAGACGGTCCTGCCGCATCTGGAGCGGGCCATCATCGCCGGCCACGACATGATCTTGCTCGGCGAGCGTGGCCAGGGCAAGACCCGGCTGATCCGCACCCTCACCGGCCTGCTCGACGAGTGGGCGCCCGCGGTCGCGGGGTGCGAGATCAACGACCATCCGTTTGCCCCGGTCTGCGCGCGCTGCCGCCGCCTCGCCGCCGAGCAGGGCGACGAACTGCCGGTCACCTGGCGGCACCGGGACGAGCGCTACGGCGAGAAGCTGGCCACCCCGGACACCAGCGTCGGCGACCTGATCGGGGACATCGATCCGGTCAAGGTGGCGGAGGGCCGGACGCTCGGCGACCCCGAGACCATTCACTTCGGCCTGGTGCCGCGGACCAACCGCGGGATCTTCTGCCTGAACGAGCTGCCCGACCTGGCCGAGCGGATCCAGGTGGCGCTGCTCAACGTGCTGGAGGAGCGGGACATCGGCGTCCGCGGGTACGCGCTGCGGCTGCCGCTCGACCTGGTCCTGGTAGCGAGCGCGAACCCGGAGGACTACACCAACCGCGGCCGGATCATCACGCCGCTCAAGGACCGGTTCGGCGCCGAGATCCGCACCCACTACCCGACGTCGCTCGACGCCGAGCTGGCGCTGATCGGCCAGGAGTCCCGGCTGGCCTGGGACGGAGCGGAGCCCGGAGCGGTGCTGCCGGAGCACCTGGTCCAGGTGATCGCCAGGTTTACCCGGCTGGTCCGCGCCTCGCCCGCGGTGGACGCGCGCTCGGGCGTCTCGGCCAGGTTCGCGATCGCGGCCGCCGAGGCGGTCGCGGCCTCCGCGGTGCGGCGCGCCGCGATCACCGGCGAGCGCCAGCCCGTGGCCAGGGTCTGCGACCTGCCCAGCGTGGTGAGCACGCTGCGCGGCAAGGTCGAGTTCGAGGTCAGCGAGGAGGGCCGGGAGCAGGAGGTGCTCGATCACCTGCTGCGCCGCGCGATCGCCGAGACCTTCCGCGCCTCGCTTGGCAACGCCGACATGAGCGGGCTGCTGACCAAGTTCGCCGAGGGCGGCACCGTGGAGTCCGGGGACCTGGTCCCGGCGGACGACCTGCTGCGCCGGATCGGCGACGTGCCCGGGCTGGCCAAGATCATGGACCGGCTTTCGATGGACGGCAGCGAATCGTTCGGGCAGGCGGCGGCGGCGCTCGAGTTCGCGCTCGAGGGCCTGTACCTGATGCGCCGGCTGTCCAAGGACGTCGTCGACGGCAGCGCCGTCTACCGGACCTGAGGACCGGGACCTTTACGCCCCGGCACCCGCTGGCGCTGGCCGCGTGACGCGAGATCGATCAAGGAGGAGACCTTGAGCGGCTACGGCTACAGGTACGGTCCGTACCACGACGGGCCCGACCCGCTCGAGCCCCCCTACGACGTGCGCGGTGCGGTGGACGCGCTCGGCGAGTCCGTGCTCGAAGGGTCGGATCCGGCCAGCGCCCTGCGTGACCTGCTCCGGCGGGGCATGTCCGGGCACAAGGGCCTCGACGACCTGCTCCGCCGGGTCCGGGAGCGCCAGCGGGAGCTGCGCGACCGCGGTCGTCTCGACGGCATCCTGGAGCAGGCGCGCGCGCTGCTGGACACCGCGATCGGGCAGGAGCGGGCCGAGCTGTTCCCCGACCCCGACGACGCGGCCCGGCTGCGGGAGGCCGAGCTGGACGCCCTCCCGTCCGACACCGCGCAAGCCATCAGGCGGCTGGACGGCTACGAGTGGCGTTCGCCCGCGGCCAGGCAGACCTTCGAGAAGCTCAAGGACCTGCTGCGCCGCGAGGTGCTCGACAGCCAGTTCCGCGGCATGAAGCAGACCTTGCAGCAGCCCGATCCCGAGGCCATGCGGCGGGTCAAGGACATGATGGCCGCGCTCAACGCCATGCTCGACGCCGACGCCAGGGGCGCCCACACCCAGCAGGACTTCGACGACTTCATGGCCCAGTACGGCGACCTGTTCCCCGACTCGCCGAGCAACCTCGAGGAGCTCGTCGACTCGCTGGTCCGGCGGATGGCCGCGGCGCAGCGGCTGCTGAGCTCGCTGACCGACGAGCAGCGCGAGGAACTGGCGGCGCTGATGGCGCAGACGCTGGAGGACGCCGGACTGGCCGCCGAGATGGCCAGGCTGGCCGACGCGCTGCGGACCCGCCGGCCCGACATCGACTTCGACGGGTGGCCCGGTGAGCGGATGACCGGCGACACCCCGCTCGGCCTGAGCGAGGCCACCACGGCCCTGTCCGAGCTGGCCGACCTGGCCGAGCTCGAGGACGCACTGCGCCAGGACTACCCCGGCGCCCGGCTCGACGACATCGACGAGGAGGCCGTGCGGCGGGCGCTCGGCCGCCAGGCCGTCGACGACATGGAGGCGCTGCGCCAGATCGAGCGCGAGCTGGAGCGCCAGGGCTACCTGCAGCGCAGCGACGGCAAGCTGGAACTCACGCCCAAGGCCGTGCGCAGGCTGGGCGAGACCGCCCTGCGCCGGGTGTTCGCCCAGCTTCCCGAGGGCGGCCACGGCGACCACGACCAGCGCGACGCCGGGCAGGCCGGCGAGTACACCGGCAGCACCAGGCCGTGGAGCTTCGGCGACGAGCAGGCCATCGACACGCCGGCGACGGTCCGCAACGCGCTGCTGCGCGGCGGCCTGCCCGCGCAGGACGGCCCCGTCCGGCTGTCCGTCAGCGACTTCGAAGTCGAGGAGACCGAGCGGCGGGCCGCCGCCGCCGTCAGCCTGCTGGTCGACCTGTCCTACTCGATGGCGCTGCGCGGCACCTGGGGCGTGGCCAAGCAGACGGCGCTGGCCCTGCACGCGCTGGTCCGAAGCAAGTACCCGCAGGATTCGATCCAGGTGGTCGGCTTCTCCAACTACGCCCGCGAGCTGCGCGAGACCGACCTGGCCGGGCTGGGCTGGGACATGGTCCAGGGCACCAACCTGCATCACGCGCTGATCCTGGCCGGCCGCTTTCTCGACCGCAGGCCCGACCAGAACCCGGTCGTGCTCGTGGTCACCGACGGCGAGCCCACCGCGCACCTGCGCCGCGACGGGCAGTCCTATTTCGACTGGCCGCCGTCGCCGGAGACGCTGGAGCTGACGCTGGCCGAGGTGGACAAGATGACCAGGCGCCGGGCGACCATGAACGTCTTCATGCTCGCGGACGACGTGCGGCTGACCGAATTCGTCGACGAGGTTGCCAGGCGCAACGGCGGCCGGGTGCTCCGCGCGCTGCCCGAGAACCTGGGCGAATACGTGGTCAGGGACTTTTTGCGGGCGCGCAGGGCCGGCGGCAGATAGATTTTGCTTTCGTCGCTTTTGGGAAGACCTCCTGCGCCAGGCCCGGCCGTAGTACCGTGCCGCAGGTAGTCATCGATGACGGGCATGAAGGACGGCCCAGCGGGTCCCAAAGGACGGCCCAGCGGGTTCCGTTGCGGCCCTTCTAGGAGGAGACAGTGAGTACTGCAAGCGTGTCCGGTGGCGCGGCGACGAGCAAGAAGCCGCTGATGATCGTGCTGGCGGTGATCGGCGTCCTCGCGATCATCGTCGGGATCCTTTACATGGTCGCCGGGAGTTCGCTGCCCAGCTTCCTGACGGCTGGCAGCCACGTCCACAAGGGCAACCACCTCGCCCGCGGCGGGGTCGCCCTGGTCGTCGGCATCGCCGCCTTCGTCGGCGCCTGGTTCAGCAGCAAGTCGAAGGCCAAGTAAGCGCCCCGGGCGGGAGGTCTCCCGCCGCCAGCGGCTCCGGGTCCCGGAAGCCCCGGGACCCGGACCCCGTGCTCGCTCCGGTCAAGGAATGCGGCCCGGTTCGGCCCTCACCCCGGTCAGTAAGCTCAGCTTCACTGCGGGGGACTTAAAGTGGGCCCAGCCCATTGAGGAGGAGCACGTGAGTTCTTCAAGTACACCGGGGGCTTCGCCGGGCCGCGGGCCGCTCGTGATCGTCCTGGCCATCATCGGAGTCCTGGGGATCATCGGCGGGATTCTTTATGTGTCGGGCGCGGCGAACTCGATCCACTTCATCGACGGCAGCGTCTACAAGGGCCACCACCAGGTCCGCGCCGTGGTCTCCTTTGTCGTCGGCATCGCATTCCTGATCATGGCTTACATCGCCAAGACCAGGTCGGCCCGGACCAGCCAGGCGAACGCCGCCGGTATCTCCGGGCCCGCCTCCGGTCCCTCCGGGCCCCCCGTCGGGCCCGCCTCCGGTCCGGCCAGCGGCACCGGCCCGGCCGACGGCAGCGGGAACCCCACCACGCCGAGCGGCAGCGGGAACCCCACTACGCCGAGCGGTAGCGGGAACCCCACCACGCCGAGCGGTAGCTAGCAGACTGTAATGGTCGACTTACGGCCCGTCATACACCTGGGCGTTAGCCTGCCGCCGGGCTGCGGTGCCCGGTGCTCCCCGGTGATGGGTGCGGCGTTGCTGTAGCTAGATGTACAGCGGATTCGCACCCATCTTGGCCGGCTGCCCCGGGTCCGCCCAGCGGGCGCGACGGCCAGGCTGACGCCGGCCGACGGGCCGCGGGAACCCACCACGCCGAGCGGCAGCTAGGGGCGCGGCGCGGCCGGGCCTAAGATCGGCACATGTCCTTTACCGACCGGCTGGTGCTCTGGCTTCATGTCGGCTTTGCGATCTTCACGATCGGCCCGGTCACGGTGGCGATTATGTCGACGCCGCGCTACATCAGGAAGCGCAATCTGGCCGTGGTCAGGTACCAGTACCGGACAACGCGTATTTTCTCCGTCATTTTGCTCGGCGTGCTGATAGCGGGCCTGGTCCTGGCCAAGCAGTTGAATGACTTCAGCAAGCCGTGGCTGACGGTGTCGCTCACCCTTTTCGTCGTCTCGCTGGTGCTGCTGGTGCTGATCATGCGCGACCAGCACCGGGCCATTGCCGCGCTCGACGACGCCGAGGCCGCCGCGGCCGAGGCGGCCTCGCTGGTTCCCGAGGCGGTCGGCCAGGGCGACCCGCAGCAGGCCGCCGGCCCGGCTCAGGTGATCGGCGACCCGCTCGCCGACGAGATCCACCCCGGGCACCTGGAGCGGGGGCGGATCGCCACCATGGGCGGCGTGGTCGCGCTGATCTGGCTGGTGATCCTGGTCTTCATGGTCTGGAACGCCTGAGCAGCAAACAGCCGGCGCAGCAAACAGCCGGCTCAGCCCAGCGCGGAGCGCAGATCCTCGAGCAGGTCGTCGCAGGTCTCCAGGCCGACCGAGAGCCGGACCAGGTCGGCGGGCACCTCCAGCGCCGACCCGGCGGCCGAGGCGTGCGTCATCCGGCCCGGGTGCTCGACCAGCGACTCGACGCCGCCGAGCGACTCCCCGAGGGTGAACAGGCGGGTCCGGCCGCACACCGCGATCGCCTCGGCCTCGCCGCCGCGGGCGCGGAAGGACACGATCCCCCCGAAACCGCGCATCTGCTTGGCCGCCACCTCGTGGCCCGGGTGCGACGGCAGCCCGGGGTAGAAGACCTGGGCGACCGCGGGATGCGCGACGAGCATGTCCGCCACCCGCTGCGCGTTCTCGCAGTGCCGGTCCATCCGGACGCCGAGGGTCCTGGCGCCCCGGAGCGTGAGCCACGCATCGAAAGGACCGCTCACCGCGCCGGTGGCGTTCTGGATATAACTGATCTTTTCCGCAAGATCGGGATCGGTGACGACAACCGCGCCGCCGATGACGTCGGAATGCCCGCCGATGTACTTGGTGGTGGAATGCACCACCACGTCCGCGCCGAGTGCGAGCGGTTGCTGCAGGTAGGGCGAGGCGAAGGTGTTGTCCACCACGAGCAGCGCGCCCGCCTCGTGCGTGGCGGCGGCCAGGGCGACGATGTCGGCCAGTGAGAGCAGCGGGTTCGTGGGCGTCTCGACCCAGACGACGCGCGCGGGCGTGTCCCGCAGCGCCTCGCGCACCGCGGCCGGGTCGGTCATCGCCACCGGGCGGTAGGTCAGGCCCCAGTTCCGCAGGACCTTGTCGGCCAGCCGGAACGTCCCGCCGTAGGCATCGTCGGGGATCAGCATGTGGTCGCCTGGACGGCACACGGTGCGCAGCAGGCAGTCCTCGGCGGCCATCCCGGACGCGAACGCGAACGCGCGGGTGCCCCCCTCGAGCGCGGCCAGGCACTCCTCCAGTGCCCCCCGGGTCGGGTTGGCGGTCCGGGAGTACTCATAGCCCTCGATCCAGCGCCCCGGGCCGTCGTCGATGCCGCGGCGGCGGCCGCCGCGCGCGTCGCCGACCCCGTCCTGCTTGAACGTGGACACCTGGTAGATCGGGGGAACGACGGCCCCGGTCACCGGATCTGGTTCCTGGCCGGCGTGGATCGCCAGGGTCTCGAACCCGTCAGTCATCTTTCTTCCCCATCCCGCCGGCGGCCAGGTACGTCAAGACATCTTGCCGCGTGATCATCCCGGCCGGCTTGCCTTCAACCAATACAACCGCCGCACCCGCCTTCTCCATGGCCCGGACCGCGCTGCTGACCGGCTCGCCCGAGCCGACCATGGGCAGCGGGGCCGACATGTGGCCGGCCACCGGATCCTGCGGCCGGGCCCGGCCGGACACCAGCGCCTCCAGCAGGTCGCGCTCCACGATCGAGCCGATCACCTCGGCCGCCATCACCGGCGGCTCCGCGCTCAGCACCGGAAGCTGCGAGACGTCGTACTCGCGCAGGCTCTCGATCGCGGCCGCCACCCTCTCGTCGGGGTGGGCGTGCACGAACGGCGGCAGGCCGCCCTGCTTGCCGGCCAGAATGTCGGCGACCCGGGGCTCAGGGGTCTCCGAGGTCAGGAACCCGTAGTCGGCCATCCACTCGTCGTTGAAGATCTTCGACAGGTAGCCGCGGCCCCCGTCGGGCAGCAGTACGACGATCACGTCATCCGGGGCGGCGGCCGCCGCCGTCCGCAGCGCGGCCACCACGGCCAGCCCGCTCGAGCCGCCGACCAGCAACGCCTCCTCGCGGGCCAGCCGACGGGTCATCCGGAATGACTCGGCGTCGCTGACCGCGATGATCTGGTCGCAGATGTTCTTGTCGTAGGTTTCCGGCCAGATGTCCTCGCCCACCCCCTCGACCAGGTAGGGGCGGCCGGTGCCGCCGGAATACACCGAGCCCTCGGGATCGGCGCCGACGACCTTTACCCGGCCGCCGGACACCTCCTTGAGGTAGCGGCCGGTGCCCGAGATCGTGCCGCCGGTGCCGATCCCGGCCACGAAGTGGGTGACCCGCCCCTCGGTCTGGGCCCAGATCTCCGGGCCGGTGGTGTGGTAGTGGGAGGCCGGGTTGTCGGGGTTGGCGTACTGGTCGGGCTTCCAGCCGCCGTCGGTCTCGCGGGCCAGGCGGTCCGACACCGAGTAATAGGAGTCGGGATGATCCGGGGAGACGGTGGTCGGGCAGACGACGACCTCGGCGCCGTAGGCGCGCAGCACGCTGATCTTGTCCTGGCCGACCTTGTCGGGGCAGACGAACAGGCACCGGTAGCCTTTCTCCATGGCGACGATGGCCAGGCCGATCCCGGTGTTGCCGGACGTGGGCTCGACGATCGTGCCGCCGGGGCGCAGCGCGCCGGAGGCCTCGGCCGCCTCGACCATCCGCAGCGCGATCCGGTCCTTCACCGAGCCGCCGGGGTTGAGATACTCGACCTTGGCCAGCACCTGGGGCTCCGGACCGTTTGTCACCCGGCGCAGCCTAATCAGCGGGGTGTCGCCGAAAAGCTCAATCAATGAGTCATGAACTTGCATGTCAACCACCTTGCTCTTAGGGCAACGACGCTATCCCACTCGGGCACGGTGGCAGGCCATCAGGTGAAAGCAGACAGGCTCCGACATAAGCTACTCTCGAGTAGTTAACAACACGTTTGGGGGTTCGCCATGCCCGAGGCAGTCGTCGTCGCCACCGCGCGCTCGCCGATCGGTCGCGCGTTCAAGGGATCGCTGACCAGCATCCGTGCCGATGACCTGACCGTTCAGATGATCACGGCCGCCCTGGCCAAGGTGCCCCAGCTGGATCCGGCCGAGATCAGTGACCTGATGCTCGGCTGCGGGCTCCCCGGCGGCGAGCAGGGCTACAACATGGCGCGCGTGGTCGCGGTCATGCTCGGCCACGACCACCTGCCCGGCACCACGGTCACCCGGTACTGCTCGTCGTCGTTGCAGACCACCCGGATGGCGTTCCACGCGATCAAGTCGGGCGAGGGCGACGCGTTCATCTCGGCCGGGGTGGAGTGCGTGAGCCGGTTCGGCAAGGGCAGCAGCGACAGCTGGCCGGACACCAAGAGCCCCGTGTTCGCCGAGGCGGAGCAGCGTTCGGCCACCGCGGCCGAGGGCGGGGGCCCCGTTTGGCACGACCCCCGGCAAGACGGCGCGGTCCCCGACATCTACGTCGCGATGGGGCAGACCGCCGAGAACGTCGCGGGCCTGCGCGGCATCACCCGCCAGGAGCAGGACGAGTTCGGGGTCCGGTCGCAGAACCTGGCTGAGAAGGCCATCGCCGACGGGTTCTGGTCACGGGACATCACCCCGGCCACCCTGCCGGACGGCACGGTATTGTCCAGGGACGACGGCCCGAGGGCCGGGACCACGCTGGAGAAGGTGGCCGCGCTGCAGCCGGTGTTCCGGCCGGACGGAACGGTCACCGCGGGCAACTGCTGCCCGCTGAACGACGGCGCCGCCGCGGTGATCGTGATGAGCGACACCAGGGCCGCCGAGCTCGGCATCACGCCTCTGGCCAGGATCGTCTCCACCGGGGTGACCGCACTGTCGCCCGAGATCATGGGCCTGGGCCCGGTGGAGGCCTCGCGGCAGGCGCTGGCCAGGGCCGGCATGACGATCGACGACATCGACCTGGTGGAGATCAATGAGGCGTTCGCCGCCCAGGTGATCCCGTCCTACCGCGACCTGGGCATCGATATCGACAAGCTGAACGTCAACGGCGGGGCGATCGCCGTCGGCCACCCGTTCGGCATGACCGGGGCCCGGATCACCTCCACGCTGCTGAACAGCCTCCAATTCCACGACAAGACCCTCGGCCTGGAGACCATGTGCGTGGGCGGCGGGCAGGGCATGGCGATGGTCTTCGAGCGACTGTCCTGATTGCCCGGGTCCGGGGGGCTTTCTCAAACGCGGCATTACGGAAGGGTGACGTCTGGGGGTTGTCAACGGGCCCCGAGGTGGTGCAGTCTCGACTGCAAAGGGGTTCACCCCGCCCCAGTGCCTGGAGGTGCCACTTGTCTCTGACCCACTCTCCGGAGATGCACAAGAACCTGATCGCCCGCATCCCCGCGGTCACCGGCCGTGACCTCCGAGAGTGGTTCTCCAGGCTCGAGTCTGGCCCGGCGTTCTTGCGCTGCGCGGAACGCGCGACCTGGCTCGCGGACGAGCACGGGCTGACCCATGGCTACGCCAGCGCGATCGTGCACGAGTACGAGGTGCGCCGCCGCCTGAACCGCGCCTGAGGTGGACCCGCAGCGCGTCAGGCAGTTCCTGCGCGTCCATCACCATGCCGTGCTCGCCACCATGCGGCGCGACGGCCGCCCGCAGCTCTCGCCCGTGACCGCGGGCGTGGACGCCGAGGGGCGGATCCTGGTCAGCACCAGGGAAACCGCGATGAAGACCAGGAACCTGCTGCGGGACCCCCGCGCCTCGCTCTGCCTGCTGAACGACGGCTTCTTCGGCGAGTGGATCCAGGCCGAGGGCACCGCGGAGATCGTCCACCTGCCGGAGGCAATGGATCTCCTCGTGGACTACTACCGGCGCATATCCGGCGAGCATCCGGACTGGGAGGACTACAGGGAGGCCATGCGCCGCGAGCGGCGGGTCATGGTCAGGATCACGATCGACCGCGCCGGCCCGGACGCGAGTGGTTGATCATTAGCCCTCATTTGGCTTGCAAAGGCACGTGCAAAGGCACGTGCAAAGGAAAATGCAAGAGGGCGGTAAAAGGGCACGTAATGGGGCCGCGCGGTTAATCCTGTGCGGCCGTGCCGAGACCGACGGCCGACCACATGACGACTGAATGATCGGTCAGCCACGCCGGGATGGCCCGGCGCGAAGTCAAGGCAGCTCAGGCGTACCCCCGGTCGGAGTCGAACCGACACTGGGGACCCTTTTAGGGGGCCGGCCTCTTCCCTTGGGCTACGGGGGCTCAGAGATGATACCCCGTGGCGTTCAGATAATGCACGGAGAATGGATTTACGGTGAGTCCGTTTCTCGGCCAAAGACACCTATCAATTGATTTGATCTAGCAACAGATACGGCGTGTAACTAATCTACGAGAACTTTTACACTCTGTAAGCGGATCGGCCGCAGAACGCCGATCCTTACCCCGCTGCGGGCATCCTGGCGTGCTCGCTCGCCCGCCGGAACACCTGATCCAGCATGGCGTCGGTGACCCGGCCGGTAAAGGTGTTCTGCTGGCTGGGGTGATAGCACCCGATCACCAGCAAACCGGCCCGCTCGCCCTCGCGCCGCACCACCACCTCGGCGCCGTGGCCGAACGCCGGCCTCGGCCTAGGCACCTCGAATCCCGTGGCGGCCAGTTGCGGCCACGTCGCCTGCCAGGCGAAGTGGCCGAGGCAGACGATCGACCGCAGGCCGTCGGCCACCCGCCGCAGTTCGGCGGTCAGCCACGGCGCGCAGGTATCCCGCTCGGTGACCGTCGGCTTGTTCTGCGGCGGCGCGCACCGCACCACCGCGACCACGCGAGCGCCGATCAGCCGCTGGCCGTCCCCGGCCGTGACGCTGGTCGGCTGGGCGGCGAGGCCGGTGCGCCACAAGGAGCCGTAGAGGACGTCGCCGCTGCGATCCCCGGTGAACACCCGCCCGGTCCGGTTCCCGCCGTGGGCGGCGGGCGCCAGGCCCACGATCAGGATCCGCGGCTCATCCGACCCCCAGCCAGGAATCGGCCGGCCCCAGTAACGCTGGTCAGCGAACGACCGCCGCTTCTCCTCGGCCACGCGCTCGCGCCACTCCACCAGGCGCGGGCAGGCCCGGCACACCGACTCCCGGGCGGTGAGCTCCGCCAGCGTGCCCGCCGTGGCCGCGAGCCTGCGCACCGATTCCGGGCTATCAGCGACCGGCGTGCCGGGCGTGGCCGGGTCCTCGGGCCAGCCGCTCCCGGGCGGCACCGGGCCGCCGGTCATCGCGCGCCCTGCCCCAGCTCCCAGGCGATCCCGTCGAGGACGTCGTGCTCGCTGGCCACGACCTCGGCGAAGCCGAACCTCGCCAGCACCCGGTCCAGCACCAGCGCCCCGGCGGCGATCACGTCGATCCGGCCCGGGTGCATGACGCCGATCGCCGCCCGCTGCCGGTGCGTCTGGCCGAGCAGGTCACCGGCGATCTTGTGGACGACGGCGGCCGGGACGCTGGCGTGATGGATCAGGCCGGCGTCGTAGCCGGGCAGGCCGAGGGCGATCCCGGCCACCGTCGTGACCGAGCCGGCCAGGCCGATCAGCGTGCGGGCCTGCGTCGCCGGGACCCTGGCCGCCACCTCGTCCAGGGCGGCGTCGATGTCGGCGGTGGCCGCGGCGACCTCGCTCGCCAGCGGCGGGTCGGCGTGCAGGTGCCGCTCGGTCATCCGGACACAGCCGATGTCCACCGACACCCCGGCCACCTGCCGGGCCCCGCCGAGCACGAACTCGGTGGACCCGCCGCCGATGTCCATCACCAGGTACGGCGGCCGCGCGCTGGGCAGCGCGGCCAGTTCCGCGGTGGCACCGGCGAACGACAGGCGGGCCTCCTCGTCGCCGCTGAGCACCTCGGGGGCGACGCCGAGGATCCCGGTGACCGCGCCGGTGAACTCGGCGGCGTTGGCGGCGTCCCTGATCGCGCTGGTGGCGACCATCCGCATGCTGACGGCGCCGGCCCGTTTGATCGAGTCCGCGTAGTCGCGAAGCACCCGCAGCGTCCGTGCCAGCGGCTCGGCCGATATCCGGCCGGTGGCATCCACGCCCTGTCCGAGCCGCACGATCTCCATCCGCCGGTCCACCTCGGTGAGCGTGCCCGCCCGGTGGTCCATGTCGGCGATGAGCAGGCGCAGCGAGTTGGTGCCGCAGTCGACGGCGGCCACCCGGAGGGGGAGAGACGGCGCGTTCTGGCTCATTCTGAATCCCGGGCGACGCACGGGCCGCCGCGCCACCAGGCCCCGGCCGCTCGCGCGGCCTCGGCGCCCAGCGGGTTCGCGCCCGGCACCGCGAGCTC
>JASHUI010000496.1:0-5713 GCA_030040095.1 Streptosporangiaceae bacterium
GGCCGGGCCTTCCGGCGCGCGGCGTGTCGCGGGGCGCGGCCTGGGCGGGCGGGCCGCCCCGCCTGACCCGGAGTTTGAGATCTTGTCCGGATATGAGAAAATTCTGTGGCCGGGAACCGGGCGGCGCTCCGGCACGTTGGTGGGTCGTCTCGGCGCAACGGGGATCCTTGCTAGCTTTAGGCGGGGGCACTGCAGCCAAGACCCAGGTCCGCTACGAGGAAGCAGCTGCATGATCGAGGTACGCGATCTGACCAAGCGGTATGGCGACAAGCTGGCCGTCGACCATTTGACCTTCACGGTAGAGCCGGGGCGGGTGACCGGATTTCTCGGGCCCAACGGAGCCGGCAAGTCCACCACGATGCGGCTGGTGCTCGGGCTCGACCATCCGACCACCGGGACCGCGACCATCAACGGCAAGCACTACCAGGACCTGCCCAACCCGCTGCGGACCGTCGGCGCGCTGCTGGAGGCGAAGTCGGTGCACGGCGGCCGGTCGGCCCGTAATCACCTGCTCTTCCTGGCCCAGACTCAGGGCCTGCCGCGCTCCCGGGTCGACGAGGTGCTCGGCCTGGTCGGCCTGCAGGAGGTGGCGGACAAGCGGGCGGGGGGCTTCTCGCTCGGCATGAGCCAGCGGCTGGGCATCGCCGCGGCCATGCTCGGCGACCCGCAGGTGCTGCTCCTGGACGAGCCGGTCAACGGGCTGGACCCCGAGGGCGTGCTGTGGGTCAGGAACCTGATGAAGCAGCTGGCCGCCGAGGGCCGGACGATCCTGGTGTCCAGCCACCTGATGAACGAGATGGCGGTCACCGCCGACTACCTGATCGTGATCGGCCGGGGCAAGCTCATCACCCAGTCCACCACCGAGGACGTGATCGCCCGCAGCACCGACAGCTCTGTCCGGGTGCGCTCGCCCGAGGCGGCCCGGCTCGGCGAGCTGATCGCCGCGGCCGGCGGCATCGCGAAGCCGGGCGAGAACGGCGGCCGCGGCGCGCCGAACGCCGGGTCGGGCAACGGAGCCGGGGTGCTGACCGTGACCGGGCTGCCCGCGGCGCGGATCGGCGAGATCGCGGCGTCGGCGTCGATCGTGCTGCACGAGCTGACGCCGCTGGCCTCGCTGGAGGAGGCATTCATGGAACTGACGTCCGGAAGCGTGGAGTTCGGCCGGCGGCCCAGCCCGGCCCCGGTGAACGCCGCCCAGGGGAGCCCGCAATGACGACCGCACCGGTGACCACCCGGGTGCCGCCCGCGCCCGCGCGCGAGGTCGGCTTCGGCCACCTGCTCGCCGCCGAGTGGACGAAGATCCGCTCGGTGCGCTCGACGGTCTGGACGCTGATCCTGTTCGTCGTGATCACCATCGGCCTCACGGCTCTGCTCAGCTGGCTGATCACCTCGAGCTGGAACGGCCCGCGCGCCGCCCCCAGGGACGCCAGGATCGCCATCGACCCGGTCGGCTTCATCCTCGGCGCCGGCCTCAACCTGGGCCAGCTCACGATCTGCGTGCTGGGCGTGCTGGTGATCAGCACCGAGTACTCCACCGGGGTCATCCGCGCCTCGCTGCTCGCCGTGCCGCGGCGGCTGCCGATGCTGGCCGCCAAGGCAGTGGTCCTGGCCGCGCTGCTGTTCGTGGTGGCCGAGCTCGTCTGCTTCTGCTCGTTCTTCGTCGGGTCGGCCATCCTGCACAGCCGGGTCCCGGTCTCGCTGAGCGATCACAACGTCACCCGCGCGGTCGTCGGAGCCGGGCTGGCCCTGACCGTGCTCGGCCTGTTCTCGATGGGCATCGGCGGGATCATCAGGCACACGGCCGGCGCGGTCACCACCGCCATCGGGATCACGTTCGTGCTGCCGATCCTGGCCGGCCTGCTGCCCGGCAGCTGGGGAGCGCACGTCAACGGCTACCTGCCCGAGCAGGCCGGCTCGGTGGTCGCCCAGGCGCAGGCGCCGGCCGGAGGCAACGTGCTGTCCGCCTGGGAAGGGTTCGGGGTCTTCTGCATCTGGACGGCGCTGGCCCTGGTCGCCTGCGCGATCCTGCTGCGGCGCCGCGACGCCTGAGGTCACGGTCCCGGGCTGGCCGGGGACGCGGTCGCGGGCCGCGCCAGGGCCAGCCCGGCGTGCACGTCCAGCACCCGCTGATACGCGCGGCGGACGTCGGCCCGGTCGGATTCCTCATCGACGGTGCGCTGGCTCAGCCGCTCGATCATCGCCGCCTCGTCCAGCAGCACCTGGCAGTCGGCCGGGGTACCCGCCCGTTCCATGATCTTCGCCAGCGCGTCCAGCTGCCTGATCATCACGGCCGGCATGCCCCGGCCGGCCTGCCGCACCTTCTCGAACGCGCGTCGGACCAGGCGCTCGTAGGTGATCTGGGAGGCGATCACCCGCACCGTGCCCGCGCCATCCCGGTACACGCGCGTCGGCTGCCACCGGCCGGTGACCTTGCACAGGCTGTCCCCGATCCAGTCAATGCAGGTCAGCGCCGTGAACGTGTCGTTGACCGCGGGTGAAAGGGCGCGGATGCAGATCTCCACCAGCTGGTCGAGCCCGAACGCGACGTCCTGGGCCAGGGTCCGGTACGGGCCGGTGACATGGGCCCGGGACAGCTCCCGCGCCACCTGGTCCGCGGTCGCGGCCGGCCACACCGTCGCGTACGGGTGGCCCTGGACCAGGAAGTGGCCCGGCCGGTAGCGCAGATGGATCACCGCGTTCTTCTCGGTCGCGATCCGGAGCAGGTTCCGGTGCTGGATGTACTGCAGGTAGCCGCTGCGCGGCGCCGCGACCTCGCCGCCGGGCCCGTCCATGTCCGCGATCAGCAGTGCGGCGTACCTGGCATCGGCGCCCACCGTCGGGTCGCCCGCCTGCAGTTCGATGGCCGAGGCCAGGTCGCCGGCGATGCCCGCGATGACCTGCGGCAGCTGTATCTGGACCGCGATGTGGTGCAGGAAATAGATCAGCACGGCGAGGTCGACGACCATCAGGGCCAGCAGCACCGTGATGCTGATGTGGGGGACGAAGTCCCCGTGGTCGGCCTGACCGACCGAGCCGAGCGCCAGGATCGAGTAGACGAACGTGGCCACGAAGGTCCCCAGCGTGATCTGCGTGCCGCGGTCGCGGATGAAGTTGCGCAGCATGCGCGGGCCGAACTGAGTGGACGTCAGGGTCAGCGCCACGATCACGATCGAGAACACCACGCCGACGACCGTGATGATCGCCGCGGCGATCGCGGTCAGGATCTGCCGCGCGGCGTCCGGAGACCCGCTGAGCACCCACCCGGGAAGCCGGAACACGCCGGCGTAGGCGGCCCGGTCCAGCGCGTAGGTGCCGGCGAACAGCAGCGCGGCCGCGACCACCTCGACCGCCGGGACCAGCCACAGGTTGGTCCGCAGCACCTCGCGGCGCCAATCCGAGCCGCGCCAGAGCCGGCTGATCATCGGCGGGTCCCGTGACGGAACCGGATCGGCGGCATGGCAAGCCTTCCCGCGGTCGCGGCTGATGCCGACCAGGCTTCCCGGCTCACCTCAGCACACTTTACCTGCGCCGATGGCGCCAGGGCAGCGTGCCGCCCCTGGCGCCGGCCCGCTCACCCCACGCAGGCCGGGCCGAGCAGCTGCTTCAGGTCGGCCAGCAGCGACGGCGACGGCTTGACCCGCAGCTTGTCATCGAGCCGCACCACCCTGGCCCGGGAGCCGGTCAGCAACTTCAGGTGTACCTCGGTCGGCCCCGGGTGGGACCTGAGCACCTCCCTGAGCCGCTCGATGACCGGCGGCACGCAGCGCGCCTCCATGATCGACACCGCGAAAGGGCCCTGATCGCCCGTGGTCAGCTCCGGGACGCTCACCTCCATCGCGACCAGCTTGGGCACTTCCTCGCGCCGGTCCAGCCGCCCCTTCACCACCACGATCGCGTCGTCGATGACCGTTGTCATGCAGGTCTGGTAGGTGGCCGGGAAGAACAGCACCTCGATCGCGCCCTCGAGATCCTCCAGGGTGGCCGCGGCCCAGGTCGCGCCCTGCTTGGTGACCTTGCGCGCCACGCCGGACAGGATCCCGCCCACGGTGACCACCTGGCCGTCGGCGCGGTCGGGGCGCCCGCCGCGATCCGCCTCCTCCTCGGCCGAGCCGGCGAGCTCCCCGATCGAATGGTCGGTCTTATCCGCCATCACGTGCTCCAGGCCGAGCAGCGGGTGGTCGGAGACGTAAAGGCCGAGCATCTCGCGCTCGAAGCCGAGCAGCGTGGACTTCTCCCACTCGCCTTCGGGCACCGGCACGTCAAACGCGGCCGCGGCATCGGTGTCGTCGCCGAACAGCGAGTCCTGGCCGATCGCCTCGTTGCGCTTGACGTCGATGACGGCGTCGATCGCCTGCTCGTGGATGAGCAGCAGGCCCTTGCGGGGGTGGTGGAACGAGTCGAACGCGCCGGCCTTGATCAGCGACTCGATGACCCGCTTGTTGCACACGTTCACCGGCACCTTGCGCAGGAAGTCGGCGAAGCTCTCGAACGCGCCCTTGGTCCTGCGCGCCTCGATGATCGACTCGACCACCGCGGTGCCGACGTTGCGGACCGCGGCCATGCCGAACCTGACGTCCTCTCCCACCGGCGTGAACATGGCGGCCGACGCGTTCACGTCCGGCGGCAGGACCTTGATCCCCATCCGGCGGCACTCGTTCAGGTACAGCGCCGACTTGTCCTTGTCGCCCGCCACCGAGGTCAGCAGGCCCGCCATGTACTCGGCCGGGTAGTTGGCCTTGAGGAACGCCGTCCAGTAGGAGATCAGCCCGTAGCCGGCCGCGTGCGCCTTGTTGAACGCGTAGCCGGAGAACGGCACCATCGTGTCCCAGATGGTCTTGATCGCGTCGTCGGAGTAGCCGTTGGCCTTCATGCCGGCCCTGAACGGCTCGTACTCCTTCTCCAGGATCTCCTTCTTCTTCTTGCCCATGGCGCGCCGCAGCAGGTCCGCCTTGCCGGGCGAGTACCCGGCGAGCTTCTGCGCGGCGAACATCACGTCCTCCTGGTAGACCAGCAGGCCGTAGCTCTCGCCCAGGATGTCTTCCAGCGGCTCGGCGAGCTCGCGGTGGATCGGCGTGACCGGCGCCCGGCCGGTCTTGCGGTCGGCGTAGACCGGGGCGCTGGCCATCGGGCCGGGCCGGTACAGCGCGATCACCGCCGAGATGTCGCCGAACTTGTCCGTCCGCATGGCCCGCAGCAGCCCCCGCATCGGGCTGCCATCGAGCTGGAACACGCCCAGGGTGTCGCCGCGGGCCAGCAGCTCGTAGGTCGGCTTGTCGTCCAGGCCGAGCGTGTCCAGGTCGATCTCGATGCCTCGGTTGTCCCTGATGCCCCGGATCGCGTCGTCGATCACGGTGAGGTTGCGCAGCCCGAGGAAGTCCATCTTCAGCAGGCCGATGTCCTCGCACGAGGGGTAGTCGAACTGCGTGATCACCGCGCCGTCGGCCTCGCGCTTCCACACCGGGATGTGGTCGAGCAGCGGCTCGCTGCTCATGATCACGCCGGCCGCGTGCACGCCCGCCTGGCGGATCAGGCCCTCCAGGCCGCGCGCGGTGTCGATGACCTGCTTGACCTCGGCCTCGGCCTGGTACAGGGCGCGGATCTCGCCGGCCTCGCCGTAGCGCGGGTGATCCGGCTCGAACACCCCGGACAACGGCATGTCCTTGCCCAGGATCGGCGGGGGGAACGCCTTGGTGATCCGGTCGCCGAGCGCGTA
>JASHUI010000497.1:0-2769 GCA_030040095.1 Streptosporangiaceae bacterium
CGGCAGCCGCCAGAGCAGCAGCGCGGCCAGCAGCACCGCCGCGAGCGCGGCGATCGTGTCGACCCGGTGGCTGGGAGCCGCCCAGCCGAACAGCCGGTACAGCAGCTGCCAGGGCTCGTAGAGGTCGACCGGCCCGGCCACCCCCTTGGTCAGCAGGGCGTGCACGGCCCGCCTCCCGGCCAGCAGGTAGCCGGGCACCAGGACCGCCGCCGCGCCCAGGGCGGCCCCGGCCAGTGCCTGCGGCGACCGCCGCGCGGCCCAGGCCACGCCCACCCCGAACAGGGCAAAGGGTGCCTTGACCGCGATCGCCGCGCCGACCAGGATCCCGGCGGCGAGTGCGTTACGGAAGTTCGGGCGCCGCAAGCACAGCAGGCCGGCCACTCCGGCCGCGGCGGCCAGCCCGTCGATGTGGCCGCCCGCCATGACCGCGAGCAGCATCAGCGGGTTCAGCGCCCAGAGCAGGCAAGCCCGGGCCCGCGCCGCGGCGTCGGGGCGCAGCACCAGGTCGAGCACGGCCACGATGGCCAGGTAGGCCAGGCCGTTCCATACCTTGAGCCACAGCAGCGTCTGCGCCGGCGACGGCCCGGCGAGCTGCGAGGCAGCCCGCTCGGTCGCCGTGGCCAGCGGCCCGTAGACCGAGGCGATGTGCTCCCACGGGACCGGCACGATCGTCCCCACCGGGTCCCCCGACGACCTCAGCTGGGCCGGGGTCATCAGGTACGGGCTGTGCCCCAGCGCGGCGATCCGCCCGTAGGCGGCGTAGTCCAGGATGTCGGTGGAGCCGATCGGCGGCGTCAGGGTCAGCGCCACCACGGCCACCAGCGAGCCGATGATCAGGTTCCGCGGCCGCGGCCGCCATCCGCGCCTGACCGCGACAAGGCCGGCCGCCACCCCGGCGCCGCCGGCGACCACGGCCAGCCACATCGCGAGCGACACCAGGGCCGGCGGGGGCGACAGGCGGGCCAGGTACGGCGGCCACCCGGGGGCAGCGCGGAAGGCCGGCACGGCCGCGGACGGCCCGGCCACGCCGACGGCCACCATCAGGGCGAGGCTCACGCCGATGGCGGCCAGCGCCGCCCTGTGCAACGGGCGCATGCGGCTCGTGTCCCTCATCGGTGATCTGGCAGTAACCCAAGGTATCCACCCGGCGACGCGCCGGAAGCACCAGGTCCGCGCGGCGTCACGATTCCGTCAGGATTCGCCGCCCGGGCGAATGGATCTCGTTAGCGAAGGACCGCTCGGCCGCCCGGGCGGGCCAAGATGGTATCGGGGGTGGGAGGTGCCGGATCGGATGGCTCGCTACCTGACCAGGGACCGGCTGGCGGTGGCGGCGGGACTGCTGCTGCCGCTGGCGGTGGCCGCGGTGTTCCTGCCGCTGCGCTCGAGCTGGTCGAACACGAACATGGCCCTGGTTCTCGTGGTCGCGGTGGTGGCGGTGGCCACGATCGGGAACCGGGCGGCCGGGGCCCTGGCCGCGCTGTCGGCCGCGGCGTGGTTCGACTTCTTCTACACGCTGCCGTACGAGCGGTTCACGATCGCCCAGGCCGCCGACATCAGGACCGCGGTGCTGCTGCTCGTGGTGGGCGTGGCCGTGTCCCAGCTGGCCGCCCGGGCCCGGCGGCTGAAGGTGATCGCGATCACCGATGCGCGCTACCTGGCCGAGATTCACGACACCGCCGAGCTGGCCCAGACGGCCAGATCCCCGGACGCCGTCGTCGACCAGGTCCGCAGGCAGCTCACCAGCCTGCTCGACCTGGCCGGGTGCCGGTTCGAGTACGGGACGCTGATCGGCCACCCGCCGCGGCTCGAACCGGACGGCAGCGTGACGGTCGGACGCCGCCGCTACGACGTGGAGGAATCCGGGCTGCCCCAGGAGGAAATCGAACTGCGGACATTCGGCAACGGCCAGTACTGCGGGCGGTTCATGCTGCGGGCCAAGCCCGATTCCCGGCCGTCGCTGCAGGCTCGCCTGGTGGCGGTGACCCTGGCCGATCAGGCCGGGCGCGCGTTCCGGGCCGACTGACGCAGTTCGGGACGTAACCGTGCACCGCGCGATACAGTACGAAAAGAAGCAACGTGATCAGCGGCCGGTCAGCGGGGCGGCAGGGAGCTGTCAGGTTAGCCATGGAATTAGCGATGCTCACGGGGGCGGTTGCCTGCTTCATCGGCTGGCACGTCAGTAAGGCACGCATAGCCCATCGCGGCATCCCGGTCCGGCGCAACCAGCTGCGCAACTTCCGTCGCGACCGCACGCACCACATCATCTGGTTCATCGGGATCGGGATCGTGTTCCTGCTTCTCTACGTCGTGCTGCTGGCGCGCTGACCGGCGGATCCGCGGGCCTACATCTGGCCGACACATCGGCGGCACGGGCGTTCCACAGCCGCCCGGTTACCTGGTAGCCATCGTCGCGCCCGGACGGCGTGATGACGACCAGAAAGCCAAGGCGGCGATGATGATCAGCACCGACGTGATCGTGGTGACACCGTGGGTCATCTTCGGTGTCGCGCTGATCGCCGTCTGCGTCCAGTTGCTCCGCGCCCGCCGCGGTTCCAGGCCGCGCCGGCGCCCGCCCGATCAGGAGGAGCAGTGTCCCACCAGCGACAGCAACAAAACGGCCCGCCGACCCTAACCCGCGCGCTGCCCGCCCGGCCCGGCGGCCCGCACTGGCGGACGCTGCTGGAGTCCCGCTGGCAGGCGCTGGTCCGGGAGGTCACCGAGCTCTCGCTCGCCTACCACGTCGCCGCCGGGGCCGCCCCCGTGGGCCCC
>JASHUI010000498.1:0-8155 GCA_030040095.1 Streptosporangiaceae bacterium
GGCGGGGGACGGCGAGGCCGGGGCAGGCGGGGAAGCGGGGCGGGGTAGGCGGGAGGCCGGAGGCCGGGAGCAGGCGGGGAAGCCGGGCGGGGTCGGCGGGAGACGGCGAGGCCGGGAGCAGGCGGGGAAGCCGGACGGGGTCGGCGGGAGACGGCGAGGCCGGGAGCAGGCGGGGAAGCCGGACGGGGTCGGCGGGAGGGCGGCAGGGCGGCGGGGGACCGAGGTGGGCGGAAACAAAGGGATCGGAGGAGTTGTGAGCGGTCTGGACGGCCGGGTGGCGCTGGTGACCGGGAGTTCGCGCGGAATCGGGGCGGCCATCGCCCTGCACTTCGCCGGGCACGGGGCGGCGGTGGCCGTGCACGGCCGGGACGGCGCGGCGGTGACGGGCGTCGCGGAGCGCATCCGGCAGGCGGGCGGCCGGGCCATGCCGGTCACCGCGGATGTGACCAGCTACGCCGAGATCGAACAGATGCGGACGCGGATCGAACGGGAGCTTGGGCCGGTCGACGTGCTGGTGGCCAACGCGGGCGGCAACTGGGTCCCGCCCGGGCCGATCGAGGAGATCAGCGCGGCGGACTGGCGCGGGACCGTCGACGGGAACCTGACCGCGACGTTCCTGACCATCAAGAGCTTCCTGCCCGGGATGAAGGACCGGAGAGCCGGGAGCATCATCACGATGTCCTCGGCCGCGGCGCGCCGGCCCAGCGCGGCCTCGCCGGTCCCGTACTCCGCGGCCAAGGCCGGCGTCCAGCTGCTGACCCGGGACCTGGCCGCGCAGGCCGGGCCGTACGGGGTGCGGGCGAACTGCATCGCGCCGGAGACGATCCTCACCGAGCGCAACAGGCAGCAGATCCCGCAAGCCCAGCAGGATGCGCTGGTGGGCATGCACCCTATCCGGCGTCTGGGCACCCCCGAGGACGTGGCCCGCGCGGCCCTGTACCTCGCCTCGGACGACGCCGGCTGGATCAGCGGCGTGGTGTTCGACGTGGCCGGCGGGTCGGTGCTGGCCTGACCCGGCCGAGCCGCTAGACGGCCAGCCGCCGCAGCGCCTGGGGGAGCGGCGCCGGGGTGCCGTCGCCGTCCACGTGCACGGTGACCGTCCGGCCCTCCACGCAGACCTGGCCGTCGCGGATCGCCTGCCAGGCGTACGTAACCGACGTCCGGCCCACCCTCTCGGCCGCGAGGACCAGGTCGAACTCGTCGGCGAAGTGCATCGGCCGGTGGTAGGAGGCCTCGACGTGGCGCCGGGGGAACCCTTCGGCGTTGCCCGGCGGGATCAGGCCCAGCCGGCGCAGCAGCGCGTGCTCGGCCACCTCCGCCCAGCGGAACGCGGCGGTGAAGTGAATCCGGCCGCTGGCGTCGGTGTCGGCCCAGGCGACCCGCATCCGCTCCTGGTGCCGCGCCGCCGCCGGCGCCGTGGCCCGCGGGCTCGTCGTGTCGTCTTCGTGCGGACCCGCCCGGTGATTCACCGGCTGACTCATGTCGCCCCGTCCCTCCACACCGTGGACCCATTCATGACACATCATGCGACGGTCGTCAACGGGACGGTCCAGCGACCCCGCCGCCGGGGGTATACGGGAGGGATGCGGGGGGTATATGGCCTGATCAGCGCCCCGCATAGGGGACACTGGGTAGCGAATCACATGATGACCTGACGGCCGGCCCGCCGGCCCCGGCAGCGAGGCGGTGGTCAACGGTGGCCGAGTCCAGGGCAGGACACCCGGGCGCGCCCCGGGCCGGCGCGCTCTATGACGCCCGCCGCGGGGTCTACTACACCAAGCCGGTGCTGCGCGGCTGGCTGCACCTGCTGTGGTTCGAGGCGTCCCTGGTGCTCGGCACGCTGCTGCTGGTCCGGGCGCACGGCGCGGCTCAGATCACCGCCACGGCCATCTACGCGGCCAGCGTCAGCGCGCTGTTCGGGATGAGCGCGCTCTACCACCGGGGCAACTGGACCGACGCGTGGCGGCGGCGGCTGCAGCGGCTGGACCATGCGATGATCTTCTTCCTGATCGCGGGCACGGCCACCCCCGCGTTCCTGCTGGTGATGCGGGGCGAGGTGGGCCTGGTCTGCCTCATCGTGATCTGGACGCTCACGCTGACCGCGGCCGCGATCCACATGACCTGGATGACCGGGCCGGAACGCCTGATCGGCGGGATGTTCCTGGCCCTGGGCTGGCTGGCCGGGCTGGCGCTGCCCGAGGTGTGGATCCGCGCCGGGCCCGCGCCGGGCGCGCTGATGCTGGCGGGCGGCCTGCTGTACACGGCCGGGGCGATCTCGTACCACCGGCGCTGGCCCGACCCGGTCCCGTCGGTCTTCGGCTACCACGAGGTCTTCCACGCCTACGTCTGCGCCGCCGCGACGTGCCAGTACATCGCGATCGCCCTGCTGGTCAGCTGAGGCCCGGGCCCGGCGGGCCCGGCGCCTAGCCCTTCAGGCTCCGGTAACGGCGGATCAGGGCGTTGGTGGACGAGTCGTGCTTCAGCTCGGGCTCGGCCTGGCTGGTGAGCTCGGGGATGATCGCCACCGCCAGCACCTTGCCCAGCTCGACGCCCCACTGGTCGAAGGAGTCGATGTCCCAGATCGTTCCCTGGGTGAAGACGCTGTGCTCGTACAGCGCGACCAGCACGCCGAGCAGATGCGGGGTCAGCTTCTCGGCCAGCAGCACGTTGGTCGGGCGGTTGCCCTCCATGACCCGGTGCGGCGCCACCTCCGGCGGGGTGCCCTCGGCCTGGACCTGCTCCAGGGTCTTGCCGAACGCCAGCGCCTGAGCCTGCGCGAACACGTTGGACGACAGGATGTCGTGATGGTCGCGCAGCGGGTTGAGGGTCTGGCCGAAGCCGATCAGGTCGAGCGGGATCAGCCGGGTGCCCTGGTGGATGAGCTGGTAAAAACTGTGCTGGCCGTTGGTGCCCGGCTCGCCCCAGAACACCGCGCCGGTGTCGTAGTCGACGTGGGCGCCCTCCAGGGTGACGTGCTTGCCGTTCGACTCCATCGTGAGCTGCTGCAGGTAGGCAGGGAACCGCTTCAGGTACTGCTCGTACGGCATGACGCCGTAGGTCTGTGCCCCGAAGAAGTCGGCGTACCAGACCGCGAGCAGCCCCATGAGCACCGGCAGGTTGCGATCCAGCGGCGCGGTGCGGAAGTGCTCGTCCATCTCATGGAACCCGGCCAGCAGCTCGTCGAAGTTCTGCGGCCCGATGGCGATCATCGTGGACAGGCCGATCGCGGAGTCCATCGAGTACCGGCCGCCGACCCAGTCCCAGAAGCCGAACATGTTCGCGGTGTCGATGCCGAACGCGGCGACGCGCTCGGCGTTGGTGGACACCGCGACGAAGTGCCGGGCCACCGCGTCCTCGGAGCCCAGCTGGCCGACCACCCAGTCGCGCGCGGACTGGGCGTTGGTCAGCGTCTCCAGCGTCCCGAACGTCTTGGACGAGATGATGAACAGCGTCTCGTCGGCGAACAGGTCCCGGGTCGCCTCGACGAAGTCGGTCGAGTCCACGTTGGACACGAACCGGAACGTCATGTCCCGCCGGGTGTAGTGGCGCAGCGCCTCGTACGCCATGACCGGGCCGAGGTCGGAGCCGCCGATGCCTACGTTGATGACGTTCCTGATCGGCTTTCCGGTAAACCCCTGCCATTCTCCTGAACGCACCGACTCGGCAAACCTGGTCATCTGCCGCAGAACCTGGTGCACCTGCGCCACCACGTCGGTCCCGTCGACCACCAGCGTGGCCGTCTGCGGCATCCTCAGGGCCACGTGCAGCACGGAGCGGTTCTCGGAGACGTTGATCTTGTCCCCGCGGAACATCGCGTCCCGTCGCTGCGGCACGCCGCACTCCTCGGCCAGCTGGAGCAGCAGCCGCATCGTCTCGTCGGTGACCCGGTTCTTGGAGTAGTCGAGGTAGAGGCCCGCCCCCTCGGCGGTCAGCCGATCGCCGCGGCCCGGGTCCTCGGCGAACAGGTCACGCAGGTGGCGTCCGGCGATCTCGTCGTGGTGCTGCTCCAGCGCCTTCCAGGCCGGGCGCTGGCGAAGCGGAGTGGTCGGCATCGGTCCGTCCTCCAGTCGGGTCCTCGGGTGCGGTCAACCCCTAGGACCCATCCTTTCTCGTGGCCGCGAGGGCCTCGCGGGCGGCCTCGGCCACCCGCTCCGGCGTGAACCCGAACTTCGTGAGCACCTGCTTCAGCGGCGCGGACGCGCCGAACGTGTGCATGCCGATGACCCTGCCGCCCGGGCCCACGTACCGGTCCCAGCCGAGCGTCGAAGCCTGCTCGACCGCGACCCGCGCGGTCACCTCGGGCGGCAGCACCCGGCGGCGGTACTCCTCGGGCTGCCGGTCGAACAGCTCCCAGCAGGTCATGCTCACCACCCGCGCGCGGATCCCCCCCGCCTCGAGCTCGCCGCGAGCCTCCATGGCCAGGTGCACCTCGGAGCCGGTGGCGAGCAGGATCACGTCGGGCCGGCCGCCGCCGGCCTCGGCCAGGACGTAGGCGCCCCGCGCGACGCCGGACGCGGCGCCGAGCCCGGACCGGTCCAGGGTGGGCAGGGCCTGGCGGGACAGGACCAGCGCGGCGGGCTCGTGGCGCAGCGCGCCGACCACGCGCCAGGTCTCCGAGGCCTCGTTGGCGTCGGCGGGCCGGAACACCAGCAGCCCGGGCATGGCCCGCAGCGAGGCCAGCTGCTCGACCGGCTGGTGGGTGGGGCCGTCCTCGCCCAGGCCGATCGAGTCGTGGGTGAAGATGTGCAGGACCGGGATCTCCATCAGGGCCGACAGCCGCATCGCGCCGCGGGCATAGTCGGAGAAGGTCAGGAACGTCGACCAGAACGGCCGCACCTTGGTCAGCGCCAGCCCGTTGGAGATCGCGGCCGAGGCGTGCTCGCGGATGCCGTAGTGCAGGTTGCGGCCGCCGTGGTCGTCGGGCTCGAAGTCGCCGGTCCCGTCGAACGTCAGCCGGGTCTTGGTCGACGGCGTGAGGTCGGCGGAGCCGCCGATCAGCCAGGGGATGTGCCGGCCCACCGCGTTCTGCGCCTGCGCCGAGGAGTCCCGGGTGGCGATCCCCTTCGGGTCGGCCGGGAACACCGGCAGGTCGGCGTCCCAGTCGTCGGGCAGCGTGCGGTGCTGCATCCGCTCGATCTCCTCGGCCAGCTCCGGGTAGGCGCCGCGGTAGGCGTCGAACCCGGCCTGCCAGGCCGTCCGGGCGTCTCGGCCGCGCCGGCCGATGCCGTCGGCGAACCAGTCGTAGATTCCCTCCGGGACGTAAAATTCCACGTCCTCGGGCATGCCGAGGAACCGCTTGGTCGCGCGCACGGCGTCTTCGCCCAGGGCCTCGCCGTGCGCCTTGGGGCTGTCCTCGACCGGCGAGCCGTAGCCGATGTGGCTGTGCACCAGCATCAGCGTGGGCCGCTCGTGCTCGGTCCGGAACGAGTGCAGTGCCCGGGCCACCTGGCCGAGGTCGTTCACGTCGGCGACCGTGGTCACGTTCCAGCCGTAGGCGATGAAGCGCGCCGCCACGTCCTCGGTGAACGTGATGTCGGTGTGGCCCTCGATCGTGACCCGGTTCGAGTCGTAGATCCAGCACAGGTTGGACAGCTGCAGGTGGCCGGCCACCGAGGCCGCCTCCGACGAGATGCCCTCCATCATGCAGCCGTCGCCGGCCAGCGCGTACACGTCGAAGTCGAACATGGTGAAGTCGTCGAGGTTGTAGCGGGCGGCCAGCCACCGGCCGGCGATGGCCATCCCGACCGAGGTCGCGACGCCCTGGCCGAGCGGGCCGGTCGTCGCCTCCACGCCGCTGGTCAGCCGGTACTCGGGGTGGCCCGGGCAGTGCGAGCCCAGCTGGCGGAACGTCTTCAGGTCCTCCATGGTGACGGCCTGCGTGCCGAGCACCTCGTAGTCGGGGTCGACCGCCCGCACCCCGGTCAGGTGCAGCAGCGACCAGAGCAGCGCGGAGGCGTGCCCCTCGGAGAGCACGAACCGGTCGCGGTTGGGCCAGATCGGGTCGGCGGGGTCGAACCGCAGCACGTTCTGCCACAGCGCGTAGGCGACGGGCGCGATGCCCATCGGGGTCCCCGGGTGCCCGGAGTTGGCCTTCTGCACCGCGTCCATGCACAGGCCACGGATGGTGTTGATGGACAGCGTGTCGAGGTCGGTCGCGGTCGTGGTCAAGCTGACCTCCGGGGGGACTTAAGCGGACGTCTGCCGGGCGTCGCCGGGCTGGTCGGCCCGGCTCTCGTATTCCGGGCCCAGGATCTCGGCGCCCCCGGATGACGGAACCATTCCGCTCCGGTCGTGGCTGCCAATCTCGGCCGGGATGGTCATGCGCTTGTCGGTGAGATGGTCCCAGAGCTCCAGACGCGCGCGCATCGGCTCGGCGATCTTATCGAGGTAGTATCCCGGGATCTCGTAGATCAAGTGCCCGGCCAGCGCGTTTCCCGGCGCCAGCTCGAACGGCATGACGATCGGGGTCAGGCCCAGCGACGGCGGCAACGCCCAGTCCGGCGGCGGGCACACCGCCTCGCCCACGCGCCCCCACGAGCCCGGCTCCAGCCTGACGTACAGCAGCACGGTCAGGCTGGCGGGCTGGCCCGGGCCGGCGTTCTTGAACCGCGCGTGGAACGACCGCAGCCGCGCGGGCACGGCCAGGCCGGACTCGGACTCGCGCTGGGTGTCGATCGAGCCCGTGCCGTAGATCTCGAGCTCGACATCCGGGAACTCGGGCCGGATCACGGGCGGGAAAGGCCAGCCTTTGACCGCTCCGAAGAAGCAGGTATAGGACGCGATAAAGCAGATCAGCGCGCCCAGCATCCACCCGTTGATGAAGAGCGAGTAATGTGCCTGCTTCGCGAAATACGCCACGGCAACGGCGGTCAGGAAAACGAAGAGCGTCAGGAACAGGGCGCCGAGCCACAGCCACAGTCCACGGTAGGATCGCACGGCCGGGAGTCTACGCTGATCGGGGCAAATTCCCACGCCCGTCCCGGCCAGGAGCCCGACCATTGAACCCACACGACCTCGCCGCCGTCCCGTTCGCGGCGTCGCTGACCCGGCACAGCGGCGGCCTGGCGCCGGACACCGACTACGACGGCGTGCACTTCGACCAGCTGGGCTTCGACGAGCCGCGCGCGGCGGGCAGCCGGTTCCTCGAATGCGCCTTCACCGGGGTGGCCTTCCAGGGCGGGCGCCTGACCAAGGCCAGGTTCCGCGACGTCTGGCTGCGCGACGTGCGGCTGGTCGCGACCGGCCTGGCCGAGACCCAGTGGACCGACGTGACCGTGACCGGCAGCGTGGCCGCGGGAGCCGAGGTGTTCGGCGCCGAGCTGCGCCGGGTCACGCTGCGCGGCTGCAAGCTCGACTCGGTCAACTTCCGCGGGTCGGCGCTCACCGAGGTGACGTTCGACGGCTGCGAGCTGCGGGACGTGGACTTCAAGGACGCGACGCTGACCCGCACCGCGTTCCCTGGCTCCCGGCTGACCAGGACGGACCTCACCGGGGTCCGGATGGACGGGACCGACCTGCGCGACGCCGAGCTCGGCATCATCATCGGCCCGGAGTCGCTGCGCGGCGCCGTCATCGGCGCCGCGCAGCTGATCCAGCTGGCCCCGGTCCTGGCCCAGACCCTGGGCATCACCGTCCGCGACGACTAGCCTGGGCCTGCCATGCGGGATGTCCCGGCTGACCTGGCCGCCCACCCGGACCGGCTGCGCTGGAACGCCAGGTACGAGGCCGGCTTCGCCGGCTCGTTCGAGCCGCATCCGCTGGCGGAGGCGGCGCTGGCGCTGCGGCTGCCGGACGGTCCGGTGGCCGATCTCGCCTGCGGGGCGTCGGGCAGCGCGCTGCTGGCCGCCGCGGCCGGGCGCCAGGTCACCGCGGTCGACGTCTCCGAGATAGCGCTGGGCCTGCTGGCCGCCGAGGCGGAGCGACGCGGTCTGGGCGGCCTGATCGCCTGCGTGCAGGCCGACCTCGGGACGTGGCGCCCGGCGCCGGACCGCTACGCGCTCGTGCTGTGCACCGGGTACTGGGACCGGGCGCTGTTCCCGGCCGCCGCGGCCGGGCGCCAGGTCACCGCGGTCGACGTCTCCGAGATAGCGCTGGGCCTGCTGGCCGCCGAGGCGGAGCGACGCGGTCTGGGCGGCCTGATCGCCTGCGTGCAGGC
>JASHUI010000003.1:0-10703 GCA_030040095.1 Streptosporangiaceae bacterium
CAGGGTACCGGTGCGTACAGTGGTCATCTCCTCCCACGTCAGCTGTGAGTACTGACTCGTCCACATTGACGCATCCCGGCGAGTCGGAATCTGGGCTGTGCTCGCGTCGCCCACGACAACTTCTCGCAGCTGCGTGAACTCGTCACAAGAGTGCGCCCCGCCGACCAGTGATCGGCTGGCCGTTGCGGTAGCGGGGGGTAAGGCGGTCATGTTGATCCATTCGGCTGAGTGCTGAGATGGTCAGGACACGGACTGCAGCAGTCGCGATCGGAGCGCGGCGCAATAGGCGACGAGCTCCGCGACCTCGCTGATCGCACACAGAAGCACGACTGCGGCCGGGATGGCATAGCTGGCAGCGCGCTCATTCCGGCACTGTATTCCTAATATTGGCCCGGCAATAATGACCGTTGGTACATGACCGTAGGTACAATGACCCAACGGCCAATAGAGAACCCGAGCAAACGACGCATATACTCCGGAGGGAGTGCCCGGACAGCTTTGAGTTTCCTGAGAGGGATTACGTCGTGCGAAGCGCCCGTGCAGGACCGTACCGGGGTCCGGCAGCGCCGTGTCGCGGCACCGGACGAGGCCACATTGGACCTGGCTGGCCAGCTACCGCGACGAAGCGGTCGAACACTGGAGAATCCCGGCGATGACCACAATGATCGACGCGGACTACCGTGATCGCACGATTGGCTCGCGGTTGCACTATGAGCAGGCGCTTGCCGCGCTTCCGGCTGGCGCGACGCGCAGTCTCAACTCCTGGCCACCCTATCCGGTCTACCTGGTGAGCGGGCATGGTTCGCAGGTCACCGACGTTGACGGCCGAAATTACGTGGACATGCTCAACAATTACTCGGCACTCATCCTCGGGCACGCCGATCCGGAGATCGTCGATGCGGTGTCCGCTGCCGCAGCCCTAGGCACCAGCTTTTCTTTTTCCACCCCGACCGAGCAGGAACTGGCCGAGGTACTTCGTATCCGCATTCCATCGCTAGAACGGCTGCGTTTCGCTGGATCGGGCACCGAGGCAGCGATGTTCTGCCTGCGGCTCGCCCGTGCCCGTACCGGCCGGGACCGGATCGCCAAGATGGAGGGCGGCTTCCACGGTACCTACGACGACGCTGCCATTAGCGTCCGCCCGTCTCCAGAGCTATGGGGTCCGCCGCGCGCGCCGGTGTCGGTACCCGACATGGACGGCCTGCCTGCGGGAACCGCTCAGCGGGTACTCGTACTCCCGTTCAACGACATGCAGGCCACCTCGGCGCTGCTGCGCCTGCACGGCGCGGACATCGCGGCGGTGATTGTCGAGCCGGTGCTCGGAGTGGGCGGCATGATCCCGGCAACGCCCGAGTACCTGATGACCCTGCGCGCGCTGTGCACCGAGCTGGGTATTGTCCTGATCTTTGACGAGGTGATCAGCCTGCGGGTGGCTCATGGCGGCGCCCAGGAAAGCTATCGCGTAACTCCCGATCTCACGGCGATGGGCAAGGTCATCGGCGGCGGACTCCCGATCGGAGCCTATGGCGGCCGGGCCGACATCATGAGCCTGCTCGAACCCCAAGGCGGCAGCGACGTCTACGATCCGCGCGCGGGAGGGCCCCGGCTGTACCAGGGCGGCACGTTCACCGGCAGCCCGTGCAGCCTAGCCGCCGGCCTGGTCACGATGCGAAGGCTGACCCCTGCAGTCTATGCCGACCTAGCGGCCAAGGGTGAGCGGCTCAGGGTGGGCCTTAGCGAGCAGATCGAACGTTTCGGCTTGCCCGCCTGCGTCACTGGCTGCTCTTCGCTATTTAACATTCACGTGGGTGCCGGTCGGGTCAGCACCTTCCGCGACACCAGGCACGTGGATAGCGGTCGCCAGCAGGCCCTATTCCTCGGCCTGCTGAGCGAGGGGTTCATCATCGCGCCACGCGGCATGGGCGCGCTGTCCACGGCCACGAGCGACTCCGACATCGACGCGTTCACCGATGCGGCCAGCGCCATCCTTGCCCGCATTTAGCGCACCCGCCTCGCGAGTCAAGGATTCACGGCATGAGGTTCGAATGGACCGCCGAGCAGAAGGACCGCCGCGAGCATTTTCGCGACTTCAGCTCCGCAGTGATCGCCCCTGGCAGTGCTGAACGTGACCGCGACGGCTGCTTCGATCGCCAGCTCTGGAAGGCTTTGGCACAGGAAGGCTTCTGGCTGGCGCACGTCCCGGCCGAGTACGGCGGTGATGGTGGCGACCTGTGGGACTTCCTGGCCGGTTTCGAAGGACTTGCGCTCGGCGCGGGAGACTGCGGGTTCGTGCTCTCCGCGATCGCGCACGCCGGCCTGATCCATCTCCTGCTCGAACACGGCTCCAGCCGTCAACGCATGGAGTTTATCTCGCGGCTGATCAGCGGCGAGATCGGCGCTACCGCAGCAACCGAGCTATCGGGCGGGTCACATGTCACAGCCATCACTACAAGCGCGGTCCAGGCAAAGGGGGGGTACCAGCTATCTGGGCAGAAGGTTCACATTACCAACGCGCCGGTCGCCGGCATATTGATGATCGTGGGCCGCGTCCCGCAGGCCGGGGCGCGCGACATCACCTTGTTTCTGGTCGAATCGCACCAGGCAGGCGTGACGCTCGGCGCTGCCGAGAACCTGCTTGGCCAGCGTACGAGCCCGACGGGGGCGATCGCGCTCAACAAGGTACGCGTGCCCGCCGACCGGGTAGTCGGGGCGGTCGGCGACGGGCTCGCCACCTTGTATTCGTTCCTGGCGTTCGACCGCCTCATGTACGCGGTGGTGACGGCCGCCCAGCTTGAAGTCATTATCTCCCACGCGCTCGGGTACGCGACTACCCGCCGTGCATTCGGCGCCATACTCGCCGAGCACGAGCTGATCCAGGACAAGATCGTCGATATGAAGGTCGTCATGGAAAGCAGCCGCTGGCTGGCCTATTCCGCTGCCGACGCCCTGGCTAGACACGAAGCCAGCGCTACCGTGCTTGCGTCGTGCGCCAAGATCTCCGCTTCAGAAGGTCTGGTCAGAGCAGGTTCCGAGATTATCCAGATATTCGGCCACAAGGGCTACGAGATAGGCAGCGGAATCGAGCGCTATCTTCGCGACGCGATCGCCTTCCGCATCGCAGGCGGCACCACCGAAATGCAGAAGAAGAACATATTCAAACATCTAGCCGACGCTCACGCCGGTACCTTGGCCGCCAGTGGCACTCCGGACAATTGGGGGTCGCTGCCTTGATACTGCCGGGCCGCATCCAAGCTAGCCGGGCGCTCGTTGTCACACTGCCGGATTGCGCTTCCCAATGGGGTAATAAGGGCTTGCACGTGCTGTCCACCCCCGCGATGATTGGCCATATGGAGCAGTTGTGCGTGGACACGCTCACGCCGTACCTCCATGACGGCCAGATGACTGTCGGGATCGCCGTCAGCATGCGGCATCTCGCCCCGGCGAGTCTCGGTGAGGCCGTCACTTATGAGGTCGCCACCGATGCCGTCGAGGCGAAGATGAGCTTTTCCTTCCGTGCCACCGATTCTTCCGGACGGCTACTAAGCGATGGCACGCATCAGCGGGCCATGGTTGACGAGGCCGCGTTCCTCGCTAGGCTAAGGGCAACGGGAAAGTAGCGGCCACCCGTCCGGCAACCACGAGGTCCACGATGCCAGCGCTGTTTCTGGGGAATGTAGACAACGAGCAGTTAATCGGGGATCTGAGCCGCCTCGAC
The DNA here is from genome assembly GCA_030040095.1 of Streptosporangiaceae bacterium. GTDB lineage: Bacteria > Actinomycetota > Actinomycetes > Streptosporangiales > Streptosporangiaceae > JASHPR01. The sequence continues at coordinate 3,716 of JASHUI010000003.1, forward strand.
GAAGAGGCGAAGCGGCGTGACGCCGTCATCGCCTCGAGGATGCTGTGGTTCGCCGAGCCCGAAGATGTTTTTCTGCTCCCGTATTACCCTTCGAAGTCCTTCATCGACTATGTGCGCGATTTGCTTGGGCTGCCCGGCGAGCCGCGTATTGTCGTGCCCGGCGACACGAGGCACGGGGCGGCGATCTTGAACCACGATACGCTGTCCGACGACGCGTTGCTACGCCAGCTCGCGGTTGTGGTGGACGCTGGCGTTGGCTGGCGGCTTGAGCCTTACTATGCTGACCGATCCGCTGCCTGGCTGGCCGAGCGGCTCGGGCTCGGCATGACCGGCGGGCACGCGTTCTACCGTGAGGGTGGCGCGGAGATCCTCAACAGCAAGGTCGCGTTCCGACGCATTGCCGCTGGCGCCGGAGTGCCGTTGGCACCAGGCCGGGTCTGCTCGTCAGCGGCCATGTTGGCCGAGGCGCTCTCCGACTTCGCCGGGCTTACCGGCATGGTGATCGTCAAGCGAGACCTGGATGTTGCGGGGGAAGGCAACGCGCTTGTGATCGTCGGTGAGGCGGAGCCCACGCCCATAGGCGTGAGCTGGGTCCATCGATGCGCTGACACGGCCGGACTGGCCGGCATCGCGGCTTTGCTGTGGCCGAAGCTGACTGACGAGCGTAACAACGAACTCGTCGCCGAGTCTTATTTTCCTAATGCCCGTTCCTATTACACTGAGTTCGGCGTGCCAGCCGATGCCGGCCGACCGCAGTTGCTGAACTTCGGTGAGCAACGGATGGAACCCAACTGGTGCGGATTCGTCATACCGCCGACGACGATGAGCCACTACCAAATCGGCCAGCTCGCCACCCACTCGGCCTACCTCGCTGACGCGGCCCGGTCGCTTGGCTACCGCGGCCGGATCAGCTTCGACGCCATACCCACGCCGGCTGGCGACCTGGTCTTCAACGAGTTCAACGGCCGGCTCTGCGGTCCGTCGCACATCGACCACCTAGCGCGCAGGTTCTTCGGCGACCACTACGTACATCATGTTCATCTGCTCACGCAGAATGAGATTCCGGCAAGTAGGCTCGATCGCGTGCTCGATGGGCTACGCGCCGATGACTTGCTGTGGCAGTCAGGACGCGATGAAGGATGCCTGATCGTGGCTGACGGCACCGGCTTGGTCGGCGTTCTTGAATACCTGGTCGTAGCCGCCACCCCGGACCGGGCCAGGGAGATCGAGACCAGGTGCGCGGTTGTATTCGCCAAGACGGCTGCCGGGGACCGCGGTGCCTCTGGGTAAGGCCATCGCCAATACGGGGTACGTGACCGTACTGCGTTCGCCTGGAGTGCCCAGGTGGACTCTGATACTTGTGAGCCAGCGGCTTCCAGTCGCGGCCGCGCCGCTGGCGCTGGTCTTCGCTGGCCGGCAAGCCGGGTCTTTCGCCCTCGGTGGCTTACTTGTGGGCGTGCATTCGCTGAGCGAAGCGGCGGCGGCACCGTGGCTTGGCCAGAGGCTAGGACGCCGGTCTGGGCGGCACGAGTTGCCGGTAGCGTTCGCTGTCGAGGCAGTCGCGTTCGGTGCGCTCGCGTTCGGCTTACACCATTTTCCATTCGTAGCGCTCGCCGCTTTGACCGGAGTCGGTGGCGCCGCAGGTGCCGGGGCACCTGGTGGCCTCCGGGCTATGCTGACCACACTTGTGGTGCCGGACAAGCAGCACGCCGCGCTGAGTCTGGAGTCCGCGGTCAGCGACCTGGTCTGGGCCGCGGCGCCGGTCATGGCGGCCGGCCTTGCCACGACCGTCGGTGCCGCCTGGCCGCTGGCCGTGATGAGCCTGAGCGCCGCGGTCGCCGCAGCCGGGTCGGCCAACCTGCCCATGCAAAGCGCCGCCGCTGCCACCCAGTCCTCGATCAGCACGCTGATCCGCCAGGTCTGGCCAGCGATGCTGATCAGCGGCGCGGTCATGCTCGCGGTCGGCACCAACGATGTGCTGCTCGCGCCCAGGCTGGCCCAGGCTGGTTTGCCGCCGGTGCTGGCCGGGCCGCTGCTCGCTGGGTTTGTCGTGGCTGGCTTGGTCGGCGGCCTCGGATACGGAGCGCGCCGCTGGCCGGGGCTGTATGCCGCCCAGTCACGGGCGGCGCTGCTCGCGGTGTGCGTGAGCCTTGCCATCGTCGCCGTCCTACCTCGGCTGTGGGCCATCGCGGCGGGGCTCGTTATCGCCGGGCTGGCCCAGGCGCCCTGTCTGATTGCACGTAACCTTGCGCTGCGATCCCAGCTTCGCGCTGGCGACCTCGCGGCCGGATACTCGGCCGCCTACGCCGCGGCCGGCATAGGCTATGGGACGGCAGGCTTGCTTGCCGGCGTGCTCCAGCCCCTGATCGGCCCCGCGGCCAGCCTGCTTGCCGGGCTCGGGCTGGCCATGCTATCTATCCCCTGCGCCATATTCGGGGACGCACGAGCAAGCACCCACCGTGCTTAGCGTTCTGAGAGCCGCCGATTAGCGAGGCAGACCGGCTAGGCGCCAGAGGGACGCCGCCAGATCGATCATGGAGGTGACGCATGACGGCTTCTGTCGAACCGCGCGGCGGCCTCGGCGGTCGGCACGCCCTCGGCGAGGTAGGCGCGGAGCGCCTCGTACCGGCGGTGCGTGGGGCTGTCCGGGCGAAGGAAGAACTCCCCGGCCGGGCCGGGCAGGTTCCCGAGGGGCATTCGCTGACTGGTCGATGCGGATAGTTCATCCTGTCCGTGCCGCCCGCCGCGCGGTGACACGCCGGATTGGCGGCTTGTTCTCGAATTAAATCGGTGCAGGCGCCAGTCTAGCGGGAGATTCTGTAAGGTCGGCGTCAGGCAAACAATGAGAGCATGGATAAACAATCAGCGGGATATACCCTAGGTTCAGGTAGACCAAGATGATTGGTCAGCATGAATCCCTGCCCAGCAGCCCACAACGAAGCCCCATCGGCGAATGCGACGCCTGGCAGGGCAGGGCTAAGCGCCGATCAGGCAGCAGGCGCTGACCTGCGGATGTTGCCCGAGCGCTGTACTCTCCAAGCGAATGCGACGATGCCCGCCTGCATGCGGGACTCGACGTCAAGCTTGGAGAGAATCTGCGCGACGTGAGCCTTGACGGTCCGTTCAGTGATCCGAAGCAGAGCTGAGATCGTCCTGTTAGACGCTCCTGTCGCCAATAAGTTAAATACTTCAGTCTGACGGCCAGACAGTAAAGGTATCCGGGTGAATATTTCGTCTATTTTGCGTCCGCCAGAGAGCTCGGTTAGCGGGTCGGATAAGCTAACATACTTGGTTCTCGAAAGACACATAGAACCGCCTAGACATTGCGCGCGCTGGCACAACAACAAGACCGGCGCCCCGGTCACCCGGTCGCTGATCGCTTACGATCACTGACATCGGTATGAATCATTCCTCTAGGAGCAGGAGCTCTCGCCCGCTGAGAAGCAGGCCTCAGGCTGCTGATTCTACTTGTACTATGTACTCACACATATAGTCCTTTAGGTCATGTTCTCTCCGGTCATATTAGCTATTAACGGAAGGGTTGTCGAACGAGGAGATCATCCCCTGCCTGAAGCGGTATGCCTCCCGGGAGATCTACCCCTACCTGCGACCGAGCGCCCGGCCCTCAAGCGCCCGGGGCGGTCTGGCCCGCTATTCGGCTGCCTCAGAAGGGCTGACCGCCTTCGAAACGCGCGGAATATCGTCAGAGAAGACCGGGACCTCGGATAGTGCCGTGGATGACCGCAAGAGATCAGCGAAGCTGCTTCCCATCTTCCCCAGGAGCATCCTTGCTGTCGCGATCTCACCTAGCTGCGCCGCGCGGTCGCCGTCATTCATGTTCGCGTCAATTCTGCGTCAAGATCTACCGAGCGATAGCGGGCGATCATTTTGTCCACGACCGATGACGGGCACACGATCACGATGCCGTAGTCTGGCGCCCTGGCGGCGAGCACATGCTCGCCGCTCCTGATATCAAAACTTCTCCGAGCTCTCGCCGGGATGATGATGCGGAGCCTACGCGGAACAGAGAAAGGCCGTCGGGGGCACACGCGGATAACGATCGTTCCCTGAGTGAGGATCACTTCGAGCCTATCTCCGGGCCGCCAGCGGAGAGCTTCGGCGACCTCGCCGTTCGCCACCTTCCTGAAGTGTCGACACGCCCGATGCCGTACAGCAGAGAGGTGTCGCGCGGCAGCCGGTGAAGGCTGGGCAGCGGCGGTGGCGTTGACGACTGAGCTGGTAGGCAATGGGCGACGCGGAAAGGGCCAGTTCAGATTCGACTGTGGCCGGGTCCGCTCGGAGCAGTCTGACAGCCAGGAACCTCAGATCACAACACACCCGGTCCAATTCCAGCTCCTCGCCAGCCGCTTCCAGGTGGTGCAGGAGGTTCTCCCATAGATAGCCGCAACCGCTGATTTGGGGCAGCCGCCACCAAGCCGTGGCGCTCCCAGTTACACAGCCGTCAGAATGATCCCGCTCAACCGTACTCGCGGGCCCGACCAGTTGTCGGACTGCTTCGAGTAGGGCCGCATGAGTGGCTCCGCACCGGTCTGACCCGAGGCGGCCTTCCTCGCCGACGGCGCGGCGGGCGTATTCGGAGTCCAGCAGGGTCTGCGCCAAGGCCCAGATCCGGTTGCCCTGCCGGTCGACTCCTTGAAGGCCGTCCGCAAGACATCAACTCAGGTACTGCTGTGCCCGGGTGGGGGCTGCGGTCAGCCGCGAGGCGCTGGGAGGCGCGGCTGGCCTGTTCCTGATCAATCGCGGCTGCCGGATATCTGTGGCGAGAGGTCTGCTGGCGGCGATTCGGCTGTTCCTGTCGGCTTGTCGCCTTTTGCGATGTAGGTGATCAGGTCAAGATCGGGCTGGAACGGGGGAGGTTCGGGGTGGCTGGAGGGTGATGGCGCGGGCGGGGTGGCGGGCCTGGGCCGGCCGGGTTGCTGGTGTTGCTGGTGTTGCTGGTTTTCCGGCATTGCCCTGGCCTCCTGCGATCAAGGTGCCGATGACGACGAATGCCGCCGCGCCGGCAAGACATCCTACCGCGCCTTTCAGGTATCGCCCCTTCCGCCTGACCAGGCCCGACGTTTCACCGATCATTGCTATCTCGGTATCGAGCAAGGCCAGGCTCGTGCTGTCCTCGCTTTCTGCGAGGTATTTGTCGCGAAGCGCGCGTGCGGCCAGCACCGGATAGCTTTGCGGGATGAATGCCGCGGCGGCCAGTACCGCCGAGCCGGTGGCCAGCGCCAGACCGGCCTGGCACAGGAAGCTCCTGGCGACCAGTTCCGACGCGGTTGCGCCCAGTCCCACGAGCACCCCGGCGAATCCCAGGACCACGCCCGCCTTGGCGTCCAGGCCCTCGGCGTGCGAGCGCATGGATTCACGTTCGGCGGCCACCTTGCCGGCGATGACCCGAAGCGACGCAGAACCTTCTGGGACGGGCATGGCACAGATGATAGGTCCGCCGTGACCGCTGCGCCCGCCGTGACCGATCAGCCCGGGGCTCGTCCTTTCCGGGATTACAATAAGGAAACGTGGCTGTTTGGCCTGTGACCGGGCGGCCGGCTGTGGTAAGGCAATGACGAAAGCACGCCATCCGCGGCCCTTACCCTTCGGCGATGTGCTTTCCCGGCGCGGCGGCGATTCAGGTGTGAGTGGCGGAGGACAGCAGCGGCTATGCCCATGGTGAGCGCCGGCACGGTGCCGGCCCCCGAGCTGCCGCCGGGCCCGCGCTCGGCCCTGGTCATCGGGACGGCCGTCTATGACGACCCGGCCCTGGCCCGGCTGCGGTCCCCCGCGCGCGATGCCGCCGAACTGGCGGGCCTGCTGGCCGATCCGCAGATCGGCGGTTTCCACGTCACCCAGGTGATCGACGAGCGCGAGCGGCCGGGGCAGCGCGCCGTCGCGGCGTTCCTGCGCGAGCGCGATCCCGGCGAGCTGGTGGTGGTGTACCTGTCCTGCCATGGCCTGCTGGATGCGCGGGGCAGGCTGTATTTCGCTGGCAAGGATACCGACAAGCAGCTGCTCGCGGCGTCGGCGATGGAGTCCCGGTGGCTGCTGGAGCGCCTGGACGAATGCCCGGCAGGACAGCAGGTCCTGATCCTGGACTGCTGCTTCAGCGGCGCCTTCACCGGCGGCGGCAAGGGCCACATCGACCTGGAGACCAAATTCACCGGCCCCGCTGGCGGCCGGGCCGTGCTGACCGCCTCCCGGGCTGGCGAATACTCCTTCGAAGGCAAGTCCCTGACCGGCCAGGAGATCACGTCCGTTTTCACCGCCGGGCTGATCGACGGCCTGGCCACCGGTGCCGCCGACACCGACCACGACGGCCGGATCAGCATCGACGACGCCTACCATCACGCCGCCGGCTACATCCGGCGCCACGGCGGCGTCCAGACGCCGCAGCGCTGGCTCTACGCCGGGGAAGGCACCATCATCCTGGCCCGCAACCGGGCCGGGATGATCATCACCCCCGCCGCGCTGCCCGAGCACATCACCACCAGCCTCGACAGCCCCAGCCCGCACGTGCGTATCGGTGCCGTCAACGCCCTGGCCGAACTGCTAGCCAGCTCCGACCCGGCTCTCGCCCTGGCGGCCGGAAACAAACTGCACGCCATCGCCGAAACCGACAGCCCCGTAGTCGTCGCCCGGGCCCGCCAGCACCTGGCAGCCATCCAGCAGCCTGCGGCACCCCGCGAGCGCCAGCGAATAGCACCCCACCAGCCAGGTCAGTCTCGAACCGGCTCCCTGCTCGCCACCGCCTCCCGTGACCAGACCGCCCGGATCTGGGACACCGCCACCGGCACCACCCGCGCCACCCTCACCGGCCACAACGGCGAGGTTCTGGGCGTGGCGTTCTCCCCCGACGGCACCCAGCTCGCCACCGCCTCCACCGACGGGACCGCCCGGATCTGGGACACCACCACCGGCACCCCCCGCGCCACCCTCACCGGCCACAACGGCTACGTCTATGGCGTGGCGTTCTCCCCCGACG